>JAPHSC010000196.1 GCA_026193125.1 Gammaproteobacteria bacterium | reverse complement strand
CTTCAGCAATTGCAGGATCAGATGAGCCTCATGTTCGTTCTGGCAAGTGGTTCCGATCTTCTTCCACAGGAAGGCAACGGCATCCAGGCGCAGAATATCCGCGCCCTGGTTAGCCCAAAACAAAAGGATATCGAGCATCTCAATCAAGACTGCCGGGTTGCCGTAATTGAGATCCCACTGGTAATCGTTGAAGACGGTCATCACCCACCGGCCCATGCGCTCATCCCAGGTGAAGTTGCCGGGTGATGTCTCGGGAAAAACCTCCGGCATCGTCTCCTCGAACATGTCCGGAATGTCACGATTGGTGAAGGCATAAAAGTAGTCCTGGTAAACCGGATTGCCGTCACGCGCGCGCTGCGCCCACTCATGCTGATCAGAGACATGGTTCACCACCACATCCAGGGTCAATAACATATCGCGAGCACGCAGCTTGTCAGAGAGCTGATTCAAGTCCTGCAGGCTGCCGACCCTCTCATCCACATCACGGTAATCGCTAACCGCATAGCCGCCGTCACTGGCGCCCGGCGGACACTTCAGTATCGGCATGACGTGAAGCATGTTTACGCCAAGTTCCTGTAAGTATCCAAGGCGTGTTCCGAGCCCTTCAAGGTCGTCCGCAAAAGCGTTCGCGTACAAAGCCATGCCAACCCATTCCTCGCTGAGGAACCAGTTGTGGTCCCGCTCTCGCAGGATGTCGAGCTTCTTCAGTTCATTGCCGCGCTTGATGTAGTTGACTGCCAGAACCTCGGCCAACCGCTGTAATTGCGGTTCAAAATCATCACGTTTCCCGTAAAGCACATGGAAAAGTGAATAGATGGCATAAAAGTTGGCCCCGAGCCGTGTATAAAAATGGCGCAGATCCTTCTTGCGGATTTCCGGCTTGAGATTGTCCAGAATACGGTTCAGAAGCGAATGAGAGACTTGTTCGTACATTTTTCCTTATCTTCTGTTTATTGGTGCTGTGTGCCGGAGGTCTCGCTGGACGACCAGGTATGGGTAAAATGCTGATAAAAAGCAGGCTCCGGCACGGTGGCGCCTCGGCGGCTGACAATTGCCGAAGCGAACGCCTGCGCCCGATCCAGGCTGAGTTGCAGGTTCCAGCCTTTTAACAGGCCAAGGATCATCACGGAAGCCATGGCGTCCCCTGCACCCACGGTATCTTTGATTTCGATTCCCGCCTGCGGCTTTGTGACCCGCCGCCCGCCGCCCGCTGTCAACAGCACGGCGCCGCGGGATCCATTGGTCAACAGCAAGCCGTCCAAGTCAAATCTTTTCAGTAATGTCCCGGCGCGCTGTTCAGGTTCGCCACCGGCCGGCGCCAACAAATCCAGTTCATCGCCGTTGAGCTTCACCCAGTCGGCTCCTTGCATGGACTGCAGCACCCCCGCACGGTTCCACCAGGGCGAACGCAGGTTCACATCCAGGAAAACCATCGATCCCCCGGCTGCGGCCTTTTCCCGTAACTTTTTACAAGTACCGAGGGAATCCGCATTGCGCAGCGCCAGGCTGCCTTGATACAGCAGGGCAAATTCGGGTAAAAGGGCCGGCAGTTCGATAGCATCCCAGGCGGCGGGATGGACAATGTCGTATGTGGGTTCGTTGTGCTCGATATGAACGCGCACCTGCCCGGTGGGTAATGAAGCGTCAACGGCAAGACCCCCTGTGTCCATCCCCCACTTCGTCATGGCCGACTGCACGGCACTGCCATCGTCATCGGAGCCCACCCGGCTTACCAGGAATGGCGCTGCGCCAAATGCCTGCAAATGCCAGGCCACGTTGAACGGTGCACCGCCCAGTATGCGTCTTCCGTCCGGGAAGTGATCGAACAGCACCTCGCCAAAAATGCATGGCCGGTTCGTCATGAAGTTGCTCCAGGGGCTTTCTCCACTGAATTGGTCAGCCAGGCTCGAATGGGCGGATGATAGTGGGCTATACCCTCCAGCATGCCTCCCCGGTAGTTTCCGTTCATGCCCAGGAAATCACCGTCGGCAATATACAGTTGGTCTGAGTCATTCGACTGCTCTGCCAGCATAACAGCCTGCTGCTTGATCTCCGGCCGGGCATTCGCCACCAGTACCGCCGGAATCGGACTCCCCAGCACCTCGAGGTCGTTCCCGCTGTCGCCACAGAAGACGGTCTGTTGCAATGTGAAACCCTCGAGCTCCATCAGCGCCTCGATAGCGTGGCGTTTTGATGCCCTGGCTGGCAGCACGTCCAGCAGTCCCAGGCCGCTGATGTCATCCCGGCTCGAAACAAGGCGCGCATGAACTCCCCTGCTTTCAAGCCGGCTCGACATGGCATTGATGAGGGCCGCAATGTCCTCATCAGCATTGACGTAATAGCTGAGCTTGAAGCGGTTCTGCCTGGAACGCTCCTGCAGGCGTAAACCGGACAGGTCCGACAGCATATTCTCCAGCTCGCTGTGCCCAAGACCACACCAGTCTTCTGCGATCGCGCTTTCCCAGGGTTCGTATCGTTGCCAGGTTCGTTGTGGCCCCACGCGGTAAATGGTGGTACCGACATCTCCAAGCACGAAATCAGGCACCGGCAAACGATACTCCACCATGGCCTCTTCGACGAGGGCCCGGTGCCGGCCGCTGACATAAACCAGCGTCACATCTGGCCGCGCCACAAAAGCCGCAAAGAGCCGTTCCGCGACAGCTGACTCGGAGGCCGGACCATTGGGAATGAGCGTGCGGTCCAGGTCGGTGCAGATCAGGTATTTATTCTGCATTACCCGTCCGCAAATTCATCATCAAGAAAGCCGTAGTGTTCAATAGCGTCGAGCAGGCCGGCTGCATGCGGTTTGTCAG
>JAPHSC010000322.1 GCA_026193125.1 Gammaproteobacteria bacterium | reverse complement strand
GGCATCAGTTTGTTCCGATCCATCAGCAACCAGGACCCGACCGCCCTGACCGG
The DNA here is from genome assembly GCA_026193125.1 of Gammaproteobacteria bacterium. Classification (GTDB taxonomy): domain Bacteria; phylum Pseudomonadota; class Gammaproteobacteria; order Steroidobacterales; family BM003; genus CAKZML01. The sequence goes on along the minus strand of JAPHSC010000322.1, from coordinate 3,817 downwards.
CTTGCCGCTAATCTGGTTGAGCCAGTGCCTGAGAGACCTGGGCTTTTCAATTCCCTGACGGGCGCAAAAACGCTATGTCTCTGTCTGCATTATGCGATCCATCGCGAGAGACAACTCTTCGGGGAGCGGTGCGGTGACCAACACAGACTCGCCTGTTTTCGGATGCTCGAAGGTTAACGCAGTGGCATGCAAAAACAGGCGCTTGAGCCCCAATTTGCGGGTTTCCCTGTTCCAGACCTCGTCTCCATACTTGGTATCCCCGGCTATCGGATGACCCAATGCCGTCGCGTGGACCCGTATCTGGTGAGTCCGCCCGGTACCGATTTTCACCTCCACCAGCGAGGCTGCCCGTGAGGTCTCCACCGGCCGAAAAGTACTCAATGCATACTTGCCTTCATCATGCACGGTCACATGCCGCTCCCCGCCGCTGCGCGTTTGGGTAGCCAGTGGTAATTCCACCCTGCGTTTTCCTAGGTCCCAGTGGCCCTTGACCAGGGCCAGGTAGTGCTTGTCTATGCGAGACTCGCGAAGCTGTTCGTGCAAACTACGCAGTGCGCTTCGGCGCTTGGCCAGAAGCATGCAACCGCTGGTATCCCTGTCCAGACGGTGAACCAGTTCCAAGTATTGCAAATCCGGCCGTGCGGCACGCATCAGCTCGATCAAACCGAAACTGATACCGCTACCACCGTGACAAGCCAGCCCCGAGGGCTTGTTGATCACTATCAGGCGATCGTCCTCCAGCAGCACATAGTCCAGGACCCTGCTGGCGCTGGCCTCGGAGGGTGGCTGTCCCGGTATCGCGGATCGAACCGGAGGCACCCTGACCACGTCCCCCGCGCTGAGCTTGTGACTGGGTTGCACCCTGCCACGGTTAACCCGCACCTCGCCTTTGCGAATAATCCGGTAGACCAGGGTGCGAGGCACGCCCTTGAGCTCGCGCATCAGGAAATTGTCTACTCGCTGACCCGAATACTCCTCATCAACGGTGACTTGCCTGACACCCTGACCTGTCGGAGTTTCTGTCATATCGTCTTATTCCGTTGATAGTGCTCAAAACGGTTGCTATAGTACCGCACTGGCGGTCCGTACGCGCCTGATTGCTAAAGCGTAACGGGCCCATCGAGTTTTAGAACCAAGCCGGATTGGCTTGGGGATGTTTTTACCTGGGCACATAGCCCCCGCTGGGCTGCCGATGTCTCGGAAACGCTCTTGAGTTGCCCCGCCTGGAACAGGCGGAGGGCAGTAAAGGAAGGGTGTTTGCCGCGAGTATGCTTGGGCAAGATTTACGAGACCCGCAGGCGCGTAGCGCCGCGGTAGGTTGAGCGAAGAGCAGCACAATAACTATTCGAACTACCATCCTCTAGACTACCTTGCCTGAACCGGGACACGGCCCCGCGCATGACGTTGCGAGTTGGGACCGATGAAGAGAATGCTAATTAACGCGACTCAGGAAGAAGAGTTGCGAGTCGCCATGGTCGACGGCCAAACGCTGTATGACCTCGATATAGAAAGCCCTGGCCGGGAACAGAAAAAGGCCAATATATACAAGGGCAAGATCACTCGGCTGGAACCCAGCCTGGAAGCGGCGTTCGTGGAATATGGCGCAGATCGCCATGGTTTCCTCCCGCTAAAAGAAATTTCCAGCGAGTACTTTGTTGAAAAACCGTCTTCAGGCGGCCGTATCAATATCAGGGAAGTACTGCGAGAAGGCCAGGACATTGTTGTCCAGGTCGAAAAGGAGGAACGTGGCAACAAGGGCGCGGCCCTGACCACATTTGTCAGCCTCGCCGGCAGGTTCCTGGTCCTGATGCCAAACAACCCCCGCGCCGGAGGCGTCTCGCGCCGTATTACCGGTAGCGAGCGCGACGTGGTACGTGATTCATTCAAAGAAATCGAGATTCCCGAGGGCATGGGCGCTATCGTGCGCACTGCAGGGGTGGGTCGCTCCGCAGAGGAACTGCAATGGGACCTCGATTACCTGTTGACCGTGTGGAACGCCATCAAGGTGGCCGCTGTCAACCTCGCATCCCCGGTGCTGATTTACCAGGAAAGCAACGCTATCCTGCGCGCCCTGCGTGATCACCTGAGCAACGACGTGGGCGAAATCCTTATCGACGGGCCCGCAATTTTCAGCGAAGCAAAGGAATTCATGGAGCGCGTCATGCCCCAGAATCTGCGCAAGTTGAAACTCTACGAAGACCCAACTCCGTTGTTCACACGCTTCCAGGTGGAAAGTCAGATTGAATCCGCCTTCTCCCGGGCCGTGAGCCTGCCTTCAGGCGGCAGTATCGTGATTGACCACACCGAAGCCCTGGTCTCTATTGATATCAACTCCGCCAGGGCAACCAAGGGCGGAGACATTGAAGCCACGGCCTTGAATACCAATCTGGAAGCCGCCGATGAAATCGCGCGCCAGTTGCGTATTCGCGATAACGGCGGGCTGATCGTGATTGATTTCATTGACATGGGTCCGCCAAAGAACCAGCGCGAGGTGGAAAACCGGTTGCGCGATGCGGTCAAGGCTGACCGCGCCAGGGTCCAGATCGGGCGCATTTCACGTTTTGGGCTGTTGGAAATGTCTCGCCAGCGCCTGCGCCCTTCCCTGGGAGAATCCACTCACCAGGTCTGCCCCCGCTGCAACGGTTCCGGTCATATACGGGACGTAGAGTCCCTGGCCCTGGCCTTGCTAAGACTCATAGGCGAGGATGCTCGCAAGGAGCGCACCGCCAAGGTCATCGCACAACTGCCTGTGGAGGTTGCCACTTACCTGCTCAACGAAAAGCGGGACTGGGTTGTCCAGCAGGAAAAATCTCATGGCGTAGAACTCATCCTGGTCGCCAATCCAAACTACCAGACGCCCAACTACAGCATTCGCCGAGTACGTGACGACGCCGTGGAGTTGCCAGAGAATACAGGGGTCAGCTACCAGATTCCCATGCCACAGGAGGACGTGGTTGCAGAACCCGACTTTGCGGCACCCAAGCCCGACAAGGTAATTGCCGCCGTATCCGGTATCGTGCCCCAGACACCGGCCCCCAAGCCGATGAGCACTGTTGTCAAGGGACCCGGCCTGATTGCCCGTCTTATCGCGTGGCTCAAACCGGCCAGCAAGCCGGCGAAACAGCCTGGCCGCAGCAGCAAGCCAGCGAGCAAGACTCGCGAGGATACGCGCCGCCCCCGTCGAGCCGACAGCGATGGCCCGCAAGGGCGAGGTCGCGCGCGTCGCGGCCAAGGTGGCGAACCGCAGAAGCAGCGTACGGAAGATGGAAATCGGAAAAAGCGTAGCAGGCGACCGGATCCGGCTGCTGCGAAAACCGTGGAAAAGAAACAGGAATCTGTGGCAGAAACTGAAGGCCAGGTAACGAGTCCAACAGAAAACCAGACCGGGCCTGACGGCCAGAAAGGTAGTGGCGCAAGCCGCTCGCGGCGTGGTGGAAGGCGCAGGCGCAGACGTTCAGGACGTGGGGGCCAGGGTCAGGAAAACCAGCAATCAGAATCCGGTACTACCGAATCAGCTGGCGAACACGCAACGGCGCCGGCAGACAGCCAATCCTCTGGCCAACCCCAGCCAGACCGCGAGCCTCGGCAGAGACGCCCAAGACAGCCTCGCTCGGGTCAGGCAGACACGCCTGCATCTGACCAGGTTGCCGGTGTTGATAGCACAGTAAGTAGCAAACCAGAACCGTCACCGGAGCCCAAGACCGCACCCTCCGCGGCACCTGCAGCGCCCAAACCGGCTCCGGCAGCAGCACCGACCCCGGCAGCTGAAGCGCCCAAACCGGCCCCGGCAGCAGCACCGACCCCGGCAGCTGAAGCG
>JAPHSC010000382.1 GCA_026193125.1 Gammaproteobacteria bacterium | reverse complement strand
ATGGCCTCGGTCACCGGACCGGTGAGTCCCAGGCTGAGCAAGGCATTTCTCAGCAGGCGGCCCATCAGGTATTCCATGGACAGGTAGCACACCTGCCGACCGTCTTCCTGCTCAATGGCAAGGCTGCTCTGGGTCCAGCGCTCCATCACCCGCTCTCTTACGGTAAGCACCAGCGCCTCGTAGACGAAGGGTGAGCGCGCCTGAATCTTGTGACAGCCCAGCATACGCAAGAAGTAGTGTGTGAAATCCGCCAGCACCGCCTCGCTGTTCATCGCAAGTGGAGCCACTGCGGGCAGGACGCCCACACACGGTCCGGTTGCAGTATCGCGACCTGTCACCATCAACAATTCTCCTTCATGCATCCGCCTTGTTTGCCAGCGGTTCAAATATCAGCGCAGCCAGCGGCGGCAGTGTCAATTCGAGCGACGCGGGTCGTCCGTGCGCGGGAATGGCCACGGCTGAGGCCCCACCCAGGTTGCCCACACCACTACCACCGTAGATCGTGGCGTCGGTATTGATCAGCTCCCGGTAATCACCCGGCGCCGGAACGCCCACTCGGTACGGGCTGCGGATCACCGGGTTGAAATTGATTACGCAGACCACGAAGCTTCCGTCCCGCGCCTTGCGTAACCAGGAAAACACACTGTTGTCCCGGTCCTCCGAATCAATCCACTCGAAACCTTCCGGCGAAAAATCTATCTCATGCAGGGCGGGAGTGTCGCGGTATATTCGGTTAAGGTCGCGGACAAGCTTCTGTGTGCCCAGGTGCAGAGGTTGTTTCAGCAAGGACCAATCCAGCTCCCTGTCGTGGCTCCACTCTCGCTGCTGCGCCAGTTCCGCACCCATGAACAACAATTTTTTTCCCGGATGGCAGAACATGCTCGCGTAATAGGCACGCAGGTTGGCGAAGCGTTGCCAGTCGTCACCCGGCATACGATTGAGTAGCGAACCCTTGCCATGCACAACCTCATCGTGGGACAGGGGCAGCACGAAGTTTTCACTGAATGCGTAGATCATGCCGAAAGTCATTTTTTCATGATGATACTTGCGGTGTACCGGGTCTTCTTTCATGTAGACCAGGGTGTCGTGCATCCAACCCATATTCCACTTGTAAGTAAACCCCAGGCCGCCGCTATAGGTCGGGCGAGATACGCCGGGCCAGGCGGTAGATTCTTCGGCATATGAACTGGCGCCGTGGGCATGCAGGGCCTCGTTCAATTTACGCAGGAATGCGACGGCTTCCAGGTTCTCGTTGCCACCAAATTTATTGGGTGCCCATTGGCCCGGCTTGCGTGAATAGTCCAGGTACAACATCGAGGCCACGGCATCCACGCGCAAGGCATCAATGTGAAATTCCTCTATCCAGTACAGGGCACAGCTGATCAGGTAATTGACCACCTCATCGCGGCCATAATTGAACACCAGGGTGCCCCAATCGGGATGTTCTCCCTTGCGTGGGTCCTCGTGCTCATACAGGCCGGTGCCGTCAAACCTGGCCAGGCCGTGAGGATCACTGGGAAAGTGCGCGGGCACCCAGTCCAGGATCACCGCAATGCCGGCCATGTGGCAGCGGTCGACGAAATAGCGAAAATCATCCGGGTCCCCAAACCTGCAGGTCGGCGCGAACATACCGATAGGCTGGTAACCCCAGGAGGCGCCGAAAGGATGCTCGGAAACCGGCATCAGTTCCACGTGGGTAAAGCCCATGTCCCGCACGTAATCGACCAGCTCTCGCGCCAGCTTGCGATAGCTCACGCCACCTTCATCGGCCGCATGGCGCCAGGAACCGAGGTGCACCTCGTAAATACTTATCGGCTGATCCAGGGCCGGCACACTGGAACGCTGCGCCATCCAGCTCTTGTCGCACCATCGATAGCGACTTTCATAGGCTATGGACGCGTTGCCCGGTGGTGATTCGAAATAGTGCCCGAAGGGATCGGCCTTTAAAGGCAGCAGCCTGCCCTTGCTGTCGAGTATTTCAAACTTGTACAGCTCGCCCTGACCCAGGCCGGGAAGGAAAATCTCCCACACGCCCTGTGCGGGATGTAGCCGCATGACGTGTCTGCGCCCGTCCCAGGCGTTGAAATTCCCCACCACGCTGACCCGCGAAGCATTGGGCGCCCACACCGCGAAACGCGTTCCCTGCACGCCCAGGCTGGTGTCAGCATGCGACCCCAGGATTTTCCAGAGGCCGCCCCAGTCTTTGCCGCCCGGGCCCAGATTCAATTCACTTAGCAGGGTCGGAAAACGGTAAGGATCTTCCAGATCCAGACTTGACCCATCCTCGAATTCCACCCTGAGCAGGTAACGCCGCTTGCGGGCCGGCACCAGGGCGCTGAATATGCCCTGCGCGTGAAGCTTCCGCATGGGCGCCAGCACAGTGCCATCGATATCTACCAGCAAGACCCCGGCGGCACCAGGCTGCAGGCAGCGAACGACACGCTCGCCAGTGCCAACACGATGCATTCCCAGTATGGAGAAGGGATCTCCATGGCGGCCGCCCGCCAGCGCTTCCAGTGCCTGGCTGTGCGCCTGCCGATCAGTCTCCAGGATGTCCATAGACCTCCTCCTGGTAGCGCCTGGCGGCAAGCGCCCAGGTGTAGCGCTGCTCTGCGGCTCGCGCCCGGATTCCGGCCCACTGACCTGGACTGGCGCGCTTCAAAGCGAGGGCCTGCGACACCGCGGAGACGAAATTATCTGCCTTTTCCGTCGATGAGGCGCCATCGAACACAAACCCGCTCACACCATGCACCACGGTGTCCTTCAAGCCACCAACCGCATGCACAACGCAGGGCTGACCGCTGGCCATCGCCAGTAACTGGCTGATACCACAAGGTTCAAAGCTGCTGGGCATGAGAAACAGGTCACCTGTGGCATACATGAGCTCGGACAGGGTTTCGGAGTAACCGCGAAGGTAAAGAAGATTTGGCCGTTCGGCAGCGCAACGGGCGATTTGTCCTTCAAGCTCGCCTTCGCCGCTGCCCAGCAAGATCAGCAATCCATTATTGCCCAGGCCATCCAGGATAGCCTCCAGTGCGGAACGGCCATCACGGGTGCTTTGCAGATATAGCTCGACCTTTTGCGCGCTCACCCGGCCTATGCCGGTTAACACATTGGCCGGTCTGCCCCCACGCAATGCATTCACCTTCTTGCGCATGACGTCCAACTCGGTCTCTGACAGGCTGCCTTGCAGCTTCCATCGCTCAGCCTGGTCCTCAATCGCATCCAGCAACCTGCGCCATCTTGGGGGTACCGGCAGGTGCTCGGGGTAGTCGCAACCGTTGAGTATCCCTGTCAACCTCGAACCGGTTTCAGCCCGGTTCAGATCGTCTTCCAGACCTTCGCCGCCGTGAAATCCAAGCGCTGGATCGTTGGGTCGCAGGATTTCCCTGGCGTAGCTGGGAGACACGGTATTCACTCCGTCCGCCAGGCGTATGGCCGCTGCTACGGGGTTCACACAATCGGCGTAGCGCGGGTCGCCCAGCGCACGCAGATCGTAATCAAGATCAGGAAACCAGGACTCCAGGGCCGAGGGGTCATTGCGCAAGGGTCGAATGCCCTGTAACGCCAGGTTATGAATAGTGTAGACCGTATGCACCTGGCGCAGCCTGGAATACCCGGGATCAAACGCCCTCAGCGCCAGGTACAACGCCGCGTGCCAGTCGTGCAGGTGCACCACGTCCGGCAGCTGATGCGATTGCCCCAGATAGGCCGCAACCCCCGCACACAGCAGGGCGAACTTGGTGGCGTCGGTGGCAAACGGCCGCTCCGATCCATCGTGGCAGTAAATCTTGCCCGGTCCCTGGGGTGAAAATAGCGGATTCTCCAGTACCAGGTGGGTAACCCGCCTATCGGGTCCGGGCACCCGGAAAAGTTCGAGGCTTTCGGTCTTGCCTGCAAAGGGCAGGGAGAGTTCAAGCACCCGCTCACTGCCCGGCAATTCGTTGAACACACCATAGGCGGGCGTAATGACCGTCGACTGCCAACCCAGGTCGGCCAGGGCCGGCGGCAGACCCTTGATGACGTCCCCGACTCCACCAACCTTGCCGCCTGGAAATGCCCCGTTTTCTGCGGCAACCAGGAGGATGCGCTTATGCTGTACTGCGCTCACTCCGGCTTACCGTGTGAAATGCATGGTTTGACCCAGCATATCCGGGGTCACCAGGGTCAGGCCGGATTCCGTCACCCTGAAACCGCGGGCCCGGTCAGCCTCCAGGTCTATGCCGACCTTGGTCCCATCGGGCATTTCGGTGCCGCGATCAATGATCGCCCGCCGAATCTCGCAGCCTTGTCCTACCAACACATCCGGTAACAGCACTGAATCCGCCACACGACTGTAGGACCTCACCACGCAATTGGAAAACAACACAGAATTTCTCACCAGGGCGCCAGAGACGATACACCCGCCCGAGACCATGGATTGAATCGCTTCGCCTCGACGATCGGGCTCATCAAATACAAACTTGGCCGGAGGAAATTGCGCCTGGAAGGTCTGAATCGGCCAGGACTTGTCGTAAAGATTGAGCTGGGGAGACACGGAAACCAATTCCATATTGGCTTCCCAGAACGCGTCCAGGGTTCCCACGTCGCGCCAGTAGGCCTGTTCCTTGGTCTTCGGGTCCCGAAATGGATAAGCGAACACCCGGTATTTCTGGATAATCGACGGAATGATGTCCTTGCCGAAATCGTGATGGGAACTCGGCGTGTCGGCGTCCTTGATCACCTGCTCAAACAAAAAACCGGTGTTGAACACGTAGTTACCCATGGAGGCCAGGCAAATACCATCCTTGCCGGGAATGGGTGTGGGATGTTCCGGCTTCTCGTTGAAATCGACCACCCGCCCGTTCTCGTCCACGGTCATTACACCCAGCGCACCGGCCGCTTCGGCGATCGGCACCTCCAGGCAACACACCGTCATATCCGCCTCGGCTTCCGAGTGCGCCGCCAGGAATGGACCGTAATCCATGGTGTACACATGATCGCCGGCCAGGATCAGCACGTGCTGCGGGTCGTGATCGCGAATAACGTCCAGGTTCTGGTACACGGCGTCCGCAGTCCCTCGATACCATTCACCACCGACCCTCTGGGAGGCAGGCAGAATTTCGACAAACTCACGGTTGCTGATCTGGTACTTCGACCAACCCTGCACCAGGTGACGGATCAGTGAATGCGCCTTGTACTGGGTCAACACACCAATGCGCCGAATCCCGGAGTTGATCAGGTTGGACAGAGGAAAATCTATGATTCTGAACTTGCCACCAAAATACAGGGCCGGCTTCGCACGCCATCGGGTCAACTCATGCAGTCTGGAACCCTGCCCGCCCGCCAGGATGAGTGCAAGGGTATTTCGGGTCAGGCGGCTGACAAAGCGCGAATCTTCGTGGTGCTGGTCATTCATAAACATACTCTCCAGCCTTTAAGGGCCATTATCGGCCAGGTCATCCCAAAGACGCTGGCTGGGCGCAACCGCCACTCGGACCCGAAAACCGGATGGCGAGATCGCTCACCTTGCACCGTCCTGAAAGGGCAACTGCCATTGTAGAGCACCACGGCCGTCGCCTCACTATTCCATGTGCACATTACGCGAGTTGCTGACCGCTCAAGCCCCGGCCCGGCCACCGGCTGAGCCCAGCCCGGGAGATCTAGTCGGCCGGACCCCGGCCGCTGGCCTCCACCATCTTGCTGATCGATTCACACAGACCGGGTGTGATCTGGGAGTCCAGTATTCGCCAGCGCCAGTTGTGGCTTGATGTGCCGGGTACGTTCATGCGGGCCCCGGATCCAAGAGACAGGTAATCCTGCATGGGGGCCATCGCCATCCTGGCTGCGCTGGACAGCGCTATCCTGATCAGGTCT
>JAPHSC010000162.1 GCA_026193125.1 Gammaproteobacteria bacterium | reverse complement strand
TTCTGGATCTCGCTGACGCTGACACGAAAGCGTGAAGAGATGCGTGCCAGCGAGTCACCCTGGCGCACGGTATAGGTCACCTTGCGCACCTGGTCCGAGCGTGAGCCGCCCACCTGGACGGGCGTCTTGCCTGTCCACACCACCAGCGTCCTGCCGGCCCCCAGGGTATCGCCCGGGGCCATGCCGTTCCACTTGGCCAGGTCCCGGGTCGAGACGCCGTACTTGCGTCCGATGCTCCAGAAACTCTCGCCGGATTTCACCATGTGCTCGGTCTTGCTCACGCCGCGCGGCTGGGCCAGCGTGCGTGACAGCCTGGCGTCGGCGGATTTGCTGTAGTTGTCCAGGCTGCGGGTAGCCGTCGGGATCATCAGGTAGCTGCCTGCACGGATCATCGACCCCTTCAGGTCATTCACTTCGCGCAACACCTCTACCGTGGTGCCGTTCCTGGTGGCGATGTTGCCCAGCACATCACCATTCTTGACCTTGTAACGCACCCACTGGACCCGTTCGCGGGCCGGCAGCTCGGCCAGGGCCTGGCTGAGCACCGGGGCCGCGTCCACCGGCACCATCAGCCGATGCGGGCCGTCAGGATCCGTGGCCCAGCGATTGAAGCCGGCATTCAGGCTGTACAACTCGTCGATGTCCACGCCGGCCAGGTCGGCGGCCAGCGCCAGGTCGATCTGCGTGCCGGTTTCCACGGCCTCGAAATAGGGGGTATCCACCATCGGCGGCAGGGTCAGGCCCAGGCTCTCGGGATCCGCCACCACCGCACGTATCGCCAGTAGCTTGGGCACGTAGGCCTCGGTTTCCCGGGGCAGCGACAGGCTCCAGAAATCGGTGTCGCGTGCGCGTTGGATATTGGCCTTCTGGGCCCGCATCACGTTGCCTTCACCGGAGTTATAGGCCGCCACGGCCAGCAGCCAGTCCTGGCCCAGGATACCGTGCAGGTATTCCAGGTAGTCCAGCGCCGCCCTGGTCGCAGCCACCGGGTCACGTCGCCCGTCATACCACCAGTTCTGCTTCAGACCGAAGCGCTTGCCGGTACCGGGAATGATTTGCCACAAGCCGGCGGCGCGTCCGTGTGAGTAGGCAAAAGGATCAAACGCGCTTTCCACGACCGGCAGCAGGGCCACTTCCAGCGGCATGCCGCGCGACTCGGCCTCGGCCACGATGTATGGCAGGTAGCGCTGGGCGCGGGTGAACACGCGGGTCAGGTAGGCAGGATGATTGACGTACCAGTCCAGCTGTTGTTGCACGGCCTTGCGATTATCCGGCTCCAGACCAAAGCCCGCGCGCATGCGCACCCAGAGGTCTGCGCCGGCACCCTCAAGCACGGTCCCCATCCCTGCAATGGCCTCATCCTCGCCGGCCAGGAGCGCCTCGATTTTAGGCTGCAGGATAGACTCGGGCAGGTAAATGCCCGGGTAGGACAGGCGTCCGCGCGATGCGCCGACATTGGCCAGTAGTTCACCCGCATCGTCGAGGCCTTCTGCATAGGCCTCATCGACGCCCTGCATGATGGCGGCAGCCTGGGTCGGGTCCGCAGCAATTTCGACGTTGGCAATCTGCGGCGTGTCTTGTTCTGCGTCCTGGGCGGTGTCGGCAGCCGCGTCCCGCGCCGCGCTATCAAGCGGGGTCGCGTCGCGTGCTTCGTGCCGTGCCGGCGTGAAATTCTTCAGGCTCTCGGCAAACGTGTTGGCGGAAGCCAGGCAAAGCAGGCATGCCAATAGCGGGGTCAAAAGCTTGAGTTTCAAGACATGGTCCTCATGCAAAACTGTCCTTCCACAGGCGAATGGCAGCGAAGACCTCGGTCTTGCTTCCCAGTTGGCGATCCATCCTGGTTTCGGCAGCATGCTTTATATCAGTTTCGTGACAACGCAGAAACGGGTTTATTGCTAATTCGGTGGCCAGGGTGGACGGAATGGTCGGTTCGTCCAGCTTTCTCAAGGCCTGGCAGACTTGCTCGTAATTGCGCAAGGCCAGGTTCTCCGGGTTCACGGTCAGGGCAAAGCGCAAGTTGGACAGGGTGTATTCGTGAGCACAGTAGACCCAGGTTTCCGCGGGCAGTGCGGCAAGCGCCGACAGGGATTCCAGCATCTGCGCCGGCGTACCTTCAAATAGACGTCCGCAGCCACCGCTAAACAAGGTGTCGCCGCAAAACAGCGCGCCATGACCGTAATAGGCAATATGCCCGGCCGTGTGCCCGCGTACATCGATTACTTGAAAGGCGAGGCCAGTACCGGCTACCTGTATCTGCTGGCCGTGCACCAGGGCCTCGGTGCGTTGGGGTATGGACTCCCTGGCCGGGCCGTACACCGGGACAGGCGTATGGGCCAGCAGCTGCTCAACGCCGCCGACATGGTCCGGGTGATGATGGGTGATCAGTATCGCGGCGAGTGTCA
>JAPHSC010000187.1 GCA_026193125.1 Gammaproteobacteria bacterium | reverse complement strand
TGCCCTGATCATCGCCATCGCAATGTTGGCCTTTACTGCGGGTGACCACATGGCGGAGGTGACATACCCAATTTCCTTCGTACACCGCCGGTTGGTGTACAGGATGGCCTCCTCGGCCGGTTTGTTGCCGGGAATGTCCAGCCGAACGAGCTTGAACCTGGAACCGTGTTCCTTCTCTCTGAGCAAGGCGCTGCGGCCATTGAAATGCGGCTTGTTGAAGTCAACAAGCCAGTCCAGGCTCAACTCGAACGGCGACTGGTCATGCTCGAAATGAACGGTCTTGAGCGCCTCGTTGAACTCCATGTCCGGCATGATGAAACCCGCCTCGAGGCGCGCCATGTTGGTGGCTTCTTCGCCATATGGGTGGATGCCGTAGTCAGCACCGGCTGCATACAGTTCATCCCACATCGTCAGCGCCCATTCGGGAGTGATCCACAGCTCATAACCCAGGTCGCCGGTAAACCCGGTCCGCGAAACCATCAGCGTGTCGTCGTGGAAGGGAAAATAGAGGATGTCGAAGGGCTTGGCCAACTCGATGCCAGCCAGGCCCATTTTTTTCAACACGGCGCAAGAGGTCGGCCCCTGCAGGGACAGGGCGGCAATCTGGTCCGTCTTGTCGGTGACGGTGACGTCGCTGAACCCGAAAGCGCTCATGCGCAGCCAGCTGCTGCAGGGGCTGCCGCAGGTCAACATGAATTCATCGGCCGCCAACCTGAAGATGGTGCCGTCGTCGACCATTCGCCCCTCATCGGTGCACCACACCACGTAAGTCACCCGATTGACCGGCAGCTTCGTGATATCCCGGGTGACCATGCGGTTCAGCATGGCCTCGGCATCGCGGCCCCGCACGAGATACTTCTGCATGGGGCAAATGTCGTAGGTGCCGCAGGTGTTGCGGACGCAGAAATACTCATACTCCGCGTCGTAGTAATACTCGGCGAACTTGTAACCATTCCAGGCAGACCAGGCCTCACGAATATTCAAAACGGCTTCCCGCGGGTGGAAGTGTGTCTCTTTGAGTCGCTCGCCGGCGTATGGGTGCAGGTCATTCATCGTAGAAGTCATCTTCCGGAACCGAGTTGGGCCGTTTCAGATCCATCAGGATCTCGCGCGCCGCATTGGCGCCGCAGGCGGCGGAAACACCACCACCCGGGTGCGTTGACGAGCCGCACATGTAAAGATTTCTCACCGGCATGCGGTACTGCGCGTAGCCCGGAAACGGCCGGTTGAACAAAAGCTGATCGATGGTCAGCTCCCCCTGGAAAATATTTCCCTCGGTCAATCCGACTTCCGTTTCCAGTTCGTGCGGCGTTCGCACCTCCATGTGCACGATCAGGTCTCTGAAACCGGGACTGTAGCGCTCGATCTTGTCGATCACGGCCTGGCCGAACCGATCACGCTTGTCCGGCGTCCAGGGCCCGTCGGCCAGCGTGGGGGGGCAGTACTGCACGAAATTCGACATCCAATGCTTGCCGGGTGGCGCCACCGTCGGGTCCCAGGCCGAGGGGATCACCGACTCGACGAACGGATCGTCGGACCAGCGCCCGCGTTTCCAGCAGTCGTACGCCCGTTCCATCGTTTCCAGAGAACCGGTGAAGCCCTGCCCGCCCCGGTCGATGTAGCGATTGTCGGGTACGCCGGTAAATTTCGGCAGGCCCGAGAGAGCGATGTTGACCTTGCCAGACGAGCCGCGGATCTTGAATTTCTCAGCTTTCTCATAAATACCCGGCGGCAGGTCGTTCCGGTCCATGATTTTCGTGAAAGTCCTTTTCGCATCCAGGTTTGAAACCACGATGCGTGCATAGACCTCCTCACCGCTCTCGAGCGCAACACCGACGGCCCGACCGTTTTTGACCAACACCCGCTGCACGCCCGCATTGGTGCGCAGCTCGCCGTCATGTTGCTGCAAGGCGCCGGCGATGGCTTTCGAAATGGCGCCCATACCGCCGCGCGCAAGCCCCCATGCGCCAATATTCCCGTCGACATCACCCATCACGTGATGGAGCAGGATATAGGCCGACCCCGGCGAATAAACCCCAAGCGCCGTGCCGATAATTCCGGGGCTCGCCATGGCGGCTTTGACCAGGTCGTTCTCGAAGTAGTCTTCGAGAAACTCGGCGGCGCTCATTGTGAAAAATCGTACGTATTCGTACATTTCTTTTTCACCGAGAGCCCAGAATTGCTTACCGAGGAAGAGAAGCTCACGAATGTCCCGCAGTCGGAACGAAGTCGGATCGGGCGGTGTCCGCAACAGTGTTTTTCGAATGAACTTGGCATAACGCGCGAGGTCGGCCTGGAATCGATGCATCGAATCCGCATCATGCGGGGAGTGCCTCTTCAACTCGAGGTATTCTGCTGATTCGCCGGGATAGGAAACCAGGGTTTCACCGTTGTCGCCGAAATTGACCGTGCCCAGGTACGGCACGAGGATCAGGCCGTGCCGGGTTAGATCGAGATCGCGATGCAGCGATTGCCGCAACATGCTGCAGACGTAAGAAGCATTCGAGTAAATCCAGCCCTTGTGCAGTTCACGGGACACGGCCGCGCCGCCGATGTAGTCGTTTCGCTCGAGCACCACCACGTTCAGGCCGGCCTTCGCCAGGTACGCACCGTTGGTCAGGCCGTTGTGACCCGCGCCGATGATGATGGCGTCATACTCTTTCATTTCAGAATTGCCCGAGCGGCATTGTGGCCCGGCGCGCCGGTGAGGTCGCCGCCCGGATGGCTGCCGGCGCCGCAAAGCCAAAGATTCGGGAGCGGCGTGCGGTACTGTGCAGCCTCGTAGGTAGGACGCATCATCAAGGACTGGTCCAGCGCAAACTCGGTATGGTGCCAGTGACCACCCGTCACGTTATAGGCACGCTCAATATCCGCGGGCGTCAGCAGTTCGGCGTGGAGAATCTGCTGCCTGATTCCTGGTGCGTAAGGCGCAATGGCGTCGATAGCCAGGTCACGCAATGCTTCGCGGGCCGCATCGTCCCAGCCGCTCTTCAGACCGTAAGGCACATACATGACGTTGGCGGAGAGCACGTGCTGCCCGGGAGGCGCCAGCGACTCATCGTGCAGGCTGGGAATCACCACCTCCATCACGGGCTGCGTGGAAACCGCGCCGTACTTCGCATCGTCGAATGCGAACTCGATAGCGTCCATGTGCGGAGCGATAAGCAGGCGCCCACCAGGCTGATCGAGCCCGGTGAATTCGGGCAAGGCGTCCAGCGCAAGATGCAGTTTTGCGACATAACCCTCGCAGCGCAACCGCCGAATCCGGTTGGTAAATTCGATTTCCAGGTTTTCGATACCGGCAAGTCGAAAGAACGTGGTATGTGGATCTGCCGATGACACGACGCGGTCCGCCTCGATACTGTCACCGTCCACCAGTTCCACACCCCGCGCGGCAAGCCCGTCCTGGTCTGCGTGCACCAGGATGCGCGCAACCGCCGCGCCCGTACGAATTTCGACACCCGAGGCGGACGCCGACGCCTGCAGTGCAGCGATCAGGCTGCCGGGGTTGCCGCGGTGCTCGCCGGCCATCCGGTAAAGCATCGGCAGTACGGCATGGTTCGGCGAGCGCGGCGCCATCTTCGAACCGATTAATGCGTCCCAGCACAGGATGGACTTGAGGAGATCGCTATCGAAGTACTCGTCCATCAGATCGCGGGCCGGGAGAGCGGCAATGCGCATGAATTCCCGCAAGTCGGCCCGGCCCATGAGTCGCAATTTCAGCCCGAGGTGGCCGAAGGTAACCAGGTCGGCCATGCTGCCGAGGGTAACCCGGGGAATGGTCTTGAGCCAAAACGGCTGCAGCGTTTCTGCAAAACGGTGCATCAAGCGGTAAAAATCCCCGTAGGCATCGGCGTCTTTGGCGCTGACCCCCGCCACCGATGACTTTTTCACGACCACGTGCTTGCCGTCGCGGCTCAAACCGACGGTCCTTGGCAGTTCTTCGGACATCTTGAACCCATGCGACTCGAGGGCCAGATCCCGGGAAATCCGCTCGCTGAAGTGATTGACCGAATGGGCGACCGGCGCCCTGAAACCGGCATGGAACTCGCGGCTGGCAGCCAGCCCGCCCGGTGATTCCCCAGACTCGAGCACCAGCACTTTCTGACCGGCCTTGGCCAGGTAAGCAGCACAGACCAGTCCATTGTGTCCGGCGCCAATTACTATTGAGTCATAGCGGTTCAAGTATTTTCGTTCCGGAAATCCAGCTGGCCGGCCGTCATGCTATCGAATGCGCAACTGACTGCCTGCTCGCGACATTTTTCGCGCCCATTCCGCGGAGACAATCCCTCGAAGTGGCCCGCACGCTTTCTCATATAATGGTCGCGAATTGGCACATCGAGTTCAACCATAACAATGGACATATATTCCGGCGCAATACTGATCAGCCTACTGATTTACATTGTCGTAGGCAATTACGCAGGCCGCCGGGTCAAGAAACTCGATGACTATTTCGTCGCCGGCCGGCGGGCGCCCACGCTACTGATCGTCGGAACGCTGGTGGCCAGCGTACTCAGCACCAATATTTTCCTCGGCGAAACCGGTTTCGTGTACGAAGGCCAGGCGGGGCCGTACCTGTTGTGGCCGCCAATCGGCGCAATGGGCTACATATTCGGCGCGTTGCTGTTCGGTCGCTACCTGCGGCGCAGCCGAGCGATCACCGTGGCGGACTATTTCGGCCAACGGTTCAACTCGCACCGGGTCCAGGCGGCAGCGGGCATCACCATCATCTTCGGCTTGGGCGGCTACCTGCTGGCGGTCACGCAGGGTACCGCGATTCTGCTCACCGAGATCACCGACTTCTCGTTCACCCAGGCACTGGTCATCAGCTGGGTCAGTTACACGGCGTTCACCATGTACTCGGGTTCGCGCGGTGTGATCCTGACCGATACGCTGATGTTCCTGCTGTTCACATCGGTGGCCATGCTGGCCCTGATCTTCCTGATCCAGGATGCCGGGGGTTGGGCAAACTCGGTGCGGCAACTGGCCACACTGCCGGAAAAACCCGACCTGATGGCCTGGCATGGGATGGTCGGCGACGACACGCCCTTCAGTTCCGCGCTGCATTTTGCACTGTGGAACCTCACGCTGGCGCTGGCCTGGGGCATGGTGTACGCGGTCAGTCCCTGGCAGTCCAGCCGCTACCTGATCGCGCGCGACGAGCACGTGGTGATTCGCGCGGCCTGCATCGCGGCCATATTCGTGACCCTGATGGAGCTGACCCTGTACGCCGCCGGCGCCGTAATAAACCTCAGCGATTCAGGCATCCAGCCATCGGAGCTGGTCATCATTTACGCCGCCATGAACCTGTTGCCTGAACTGATGGGCGCCATGTTGCTGGCCGGCATCATGGCCGCCGGGCTGTCCTCGGCGTCCACCTTTCTGTCGCTGGTTGGGTTCAGCGTCAGCAACGATCTATTCCGCCACGATGCCGTCGACGAGAACAGGATGCTGAAGCTCAGTCGCCTGGCCATGCTCCTGGTCGGCGTGGTGACGCTGCTGGTCGCTTTTTACTCCCCGGTCAATATTTTCTGGCTGACCTATTTCGTCGGTACGCTGTTCGCTTCATCCTGGGGGCCCGTGGGCCTGATGAGCGTCTGGAGCAAGCGCATCACGTCCGGCGCCGCGTTCTGGGGGATCATCAGTGGCTTTGTATTCAATGCGGGCCCCAAGGCGCTGGAATACATGGGGTGGATCGAATTGCCGTTCTGGCTGGATCCGATCCTGCTCGGCGGCTTGGTCAGCCTGGCCGTAGTCCTGGTGTTGTCCTACCTTGGCCGCGTAAGCCGGGTAGAACAGGTCTACCGCATGCGGCTGCACCGGATTCCGGAGCAGGAGATCAGCGTCCCGAAATTACGGCTGACCCTTTACGCGCCGCTGGTGCTGGCCGTTTACAGCGTGACCATGTGCATCGTTCTGATCACGATATACGTGCGGCCCTACCAGGAAATCACCGGAACCCTGGGCGCGGCCGGCGGCATCGACTGGCTCAGCGGCGAGGCCCTGCTGGTGTTGGCCAGCCCGGTCGTGGTGCTGCCGACGGCGTTTATTGCCTGGCGCATGATCCGCAGATCTTACGGCTGACCCTGCTCTCCGCTCAGGCCTTGATTCTCGACATGCCCGGATCGTACATCGGCTTCAGTGAGACCTCGGCCGGGTAACGCTTGCCCGCAATTTCCACCTCCCAGGCGCCCTCTTCCAGGTAGGCCGCATCGACCGGATCTCCGGTGATCATCGCCAGGCCTACGGCCCCGCCGAGCGTGTGGCCGTAGGAGGCCGCCCGTACGTTGCCGACGGCGACACCATTGCGAACCACGATCTCCTGGTGGAACATCAGCGGCTCCGGGTCCTTGAGAAATATCTGGACCAGCCGTTCTGTAAACACCTGGTGGGCCTTGCGCTCGATACAGGCCTGCTTGCCGATGAAATCACTTTCCTTGTCCAACCTCACGGCGAAGCCGAGACCAGTCGAGTACGGGTCGTCCATGTTGTCGATGTCGTGACCATAGTCGCGGTAGGCTTTTTCCAGGCGCAGGCTCGCCAGGGCCTTGAGCCCCGCATGCTTCAGGCCGAATTTTTTTCCGGCCTCGACGATCCGGTCATAGACATGGCCCGCCTGTTCGGAAGGAATGTTCAACTCGTAGCCGAGTTCGCCGACGTAGGTAATCCGCACGCACAACACCCGCGCCAGCCCGATGTCGATTTCCCGTGCCGTGCGGAACGGAAACGCCTCGTTGGACAGGTCGGCGCTGGTGAGCGACTGCAGCAGCTCCCTGGACTTCGGGCCCTGGATGTTCAGCTGGCCGTAGCCCGATGTGACGTCGGTCACGAACACGTGCTGGTCATCGGCAATGTGCCGCTTCATCCAGGTTTCCGTGTGCCGGTGGGCGATGTCGGAGGTCACCACCATGAACTTCTCGTCTTCGAGCTTGATGACGGTCAAGTCCGCCTCGAGCCGGCCGTCTTCGTTCAGCCACTGGGTGTAGGTGATCTTCTCCGGCTCGCCGTCCACCTCGTTGGCCGAGATGTAATT
>JAPHSC010000254.1 GCA_026193125.1 Gammaproteobacteria bacterium | reverse complement strand
AGAAGCGGCCCAGGGTTGGCAGCCGATAAGCACTGGCGGCGTGATTGGGCGCGCCGTGGTAGACGGTCTTATCGGCCTGGTTGGTATCGTGGTGCCCTATATGTTGCCCCTGGTCCTGCTGCTGGTCACCCTGGAAGAAACCGGCATCATGCACCGCATCGCCTTCGTGGTTGACCGGGGATTCCACAAGATTGGCCTGCATGGTGCCGTGGCGGTGCCTTTCCTGCTTGGCCTGGGCTGCAATGTGCCGGCGCTGTCGGCAGTGGCCGCCACCTCGCGTGGTAAGGAACGCTTCGTGGCCTCCCTGCTGATTACTTTCGTGCCCTGTTCGGCCCGCTCGGCAATTATCCTGGCCCTTGCCGGTAAATACCTGGGTGGGCTCGCGGTACTGGCCATTTTCGGCTCCACCATGCTGGTCATCGCCTTGCTGGGCAAACTGATGACCCGTCGCTACCCGGACACCGCGCCGGGCCTGGTACAGGAAATCCCCCCCTACTCTCTGCCGAACATGAAGTCGCTATTGGCCACGACCTGGTCCCGCACCAGCGATATCCTGACCATTGTCACGCCCTTGCTGGTAGGCGGCAGCGTGATACTGGCTCTGCTCTCTCATTTTCATGCCGATGCATACATCAACCTCGTGCTCACACCGATAACCGGGTGGTGGCTGGGGTTGCCTGTCGTCCTGGGCGTACCCATCCTGTTCGGCGTCCTGCGCAAGGAATTGTCCTTGTTGATGATCTACCAGGCCCTGGGCGGGTTCGACATCGGCCAGTACCTTGACTGGGTGCAGATATCCACCTTCCTGGTATTCCTGACGTTCTACATTCCCTGCGTCTCCACCTTCGCGGTGATGCTCAAGACCCTGGGCAAACGTGATGCCTGGTTCTCAGTGGCCCTGTCCGTAGGCGTGGCATTGCTTGTCAGCCAGGCTGTGCGCATACCGCTGGAGTTGCTCCAGCGTGGGCTCGGCTAGTCTCCCGGTTCCCCTGGTTTACCCAAAGGCAGGCACTGGTCTGCAGATTATTCTCGCACGGGATGCTTGGCTAACTTGCGCTGCAAGGTGCGACGGTGCATTTTCAGAGCGCGGGCGGCAGAGGAAATATTGCCGTTGTGGGAGAGCAATACTTTCTGCAGGTGTTCCCACTCGAGGCGACGCACAGACAGCGGGTTGTCGGCGAGTGGCACATAGGCGTCACCGTCCTCACGTTCCAGCGCGGCCGCGATTTCATTTGCATCGGCCGGCTTGGGCAGATAGTGGGTGGCACCCAGCTTGATGGCTTCAACGGCGGTAGCCACGCTGGCATAGCCCGTCAACATCACAATGCGCGTGTTTTCATCCATTGCCACCAGCCGGCTTACCAACTCCAGGCCGGACTCGCTGCCAATGCGTAAGTCCACAACGGCGAATTCGGGCTGACATTGGTTGGCCAGGGCCAGGGCCTCGGCCAGGTTATAAGCCACATGCACCTGGAAGCCGCGTTTACGCAGCGCCTCGCTCAGGACCATGCAAAACGCCTTGTCATCGTCGACCAACAACAATGTTGGGGCATCGCCGGGCGAATCGGAAGAGCCTGGTTTATCCGGATCACGCATGTTATCGGCCTTGTCTGCCGGAGCTAAACACCGGCAAGGTAATTCTTGCCATGGCGCCTCCCTCAGGGAGATTCACAAGGCTGAGCGTACCACCCAGGCGCTGAATGCTCGACGTTGCCAGGTAGAGCCCCATGCCCATGCCGCCGGTACTGGAGTTCACCGGTTTCTGACCGAGGGTTTCCAGTACTGCCCGGGCTACCCCCGGACCCTTGTCGATAATCTTGATCGTCAGGGTCTCGTGGCTCCAGCCGGACTTGACCAGGATGCCCTGGGGCGAGACCTGGGCCGCGTTGTCCAAGAGGTTATGTACGGCCGGGGTCAGGGTTGCATCCACAAATAACCAGGCAGATTCAATCTTGCCGGTTATCCTGGCTTCCAGGGTCACGGTCGGATTCATTTCCTGCCATTGCGCGAGAAGCTCAGTCAGGTATCCGCTCACCGACATGGCTTTACCGCCTTCCGCCCGGGCGGCACCGGCATTACTGGAGAACACGGTCAGGGTTTGCTTGCAGCGCTCCACTTGTTCCCGCATCAGTTCCAGTTTTCGCCCCAGGTCCGGGTGTTGCTTCACCACCGGATCATCCTGCAGATCTGTACTCAATATTGCCATTGTTCCCAGTGGCGTTCCCAGTTCATGGGCGGCACCGGCAGCGAGTGTTCCGAGGGCCACCAGGTGCTCGTTGCGTAACACCTGCTCCCTCGCCTCGGCCAGGGTTTGCTCCCTGCTGCGCAATCGCCCGGCAAGACCGGCAACAATAAAAGCCACGAAGCCGGCGCTCAGGATAAAGCCCACCCACATTCCTATCACATGCAGCTGAAAGCCGGGGTCCGGGTGCGCGGATCCATGTTGGTGGGTCGGTTGAAAGAAGAACAGCAGAAAGGAATAACAGATTATGCACAGCACCGTCATCGCCCGTGCATTAGAGGGTGAAAAAACCATCGCAGCAATGATGGCGGGGATCAGGAAAAACCAGACGAATGGATTGGTGGCACCGCCAAAAAAGTAGAACAGGCCGGTCAGGGCAAGGACATCAATCAACATTTGCAGAAAGACCTGGCGTTCCTCCGGGAGTTCTGCCTTTGCCAGCGCCCTCGCTCGCATCAAACCGGTAACGCCGAGAAAGCCCAGGATAAGCCCGAGGGGGAGCAAATTCAGGTCCTGATTGAATACCGAGTGGGACAGCGCAGTAACCACCGCCACCACCAGCACCAGAAGATTCCGCCCGGCAAGATAGCCTTTGAGAAAACGCCGTGACAGCGGGGATTCGGTGATGGCTGACAATGTGCCCATGGGGCCAATATTGCATTGCCCCACCCCGGGCGGCAACTCCTGCGGGGCTGCGTCAATTTGCCACATTCCCAAAATCCCGGACGTGGACTAGGATTGCTACTGAGGCGTCAGGATGATTACCGGGAACGGCGGGCAAGGAAGCCCGACTTGCTGACGGGGTCCCCACCCCTGCATGCAAGACTGGAATGGAGTGTCGGCCGGTTCAGGTCAAACGTCTTGTCGCCGCAGCGTCCGTCCGGATTGGCCAGGGAGGCCGATTCCCGCCCTAGGCTGGACCGGGCGACGCTGCAGATTTCATGGAACCGCTTCTTGCAGGGTCATTGTTCCATGAAGTCCAGCCGCTTAGTGACCTAGTCCGTCTGGCTGGCGCAGGAAGCGCCCTCGCATCGGATGGAACCAGGACTGGGTCACGGTGGCTGCCCCTCTCCCGCACCGCGGGCTTTCGCCGGCCGGTTCATTGCCCCCCCGATTTCCGGTCGGCGTTTCCCTATGCGGCGCAGGTCTCTTCGCGAGCATCTTCCGTAATCGTCTTCCTCGCTATCACCGCCATGGCTGCCTCAGTCATGGCGGTGATCGTAAGCGATGGGTTAACCCCGGGATTGGCCGGCACCGCAGCACCATCGCAAACCAGCAGATTTTGATAACCGAAAACCCGCTGCTGTTTGTCGATGACACCGTGTTCAGGATCACTGCCAATCACCGCGCCCCCCAATATGTGGGCGGTGCTGGGAATGTTCGCGAGAGCCTCCAGGGTCATGCTTTGCGCTACACCGCCAGTGTACCTGGCGAGAAACTCCGTGGCCTTGTTACCAGCCTCGATATAAGTCGGGTTTGGCTTGTCCCTGTCCTGTTCCGTGGTCAGCTTGAATCCCTTGCCGAACAGTCGGGGCTTGGCGCGAAATGCGATAGCGTTGTCCAGACTCTGCATGACCAACACGATCAAAGTGCGTTGAGACCAGCCAAAAGGCCAGAGCATGCGCAGAAAGGTCACTGGGTGACGCAGAATATTGCCCAGCAGCTTCAGTGGCCTGGTCAGACGTGTGCCCTTTCCGGTCAACGGTGTCAGCAGCACCGCACCCATGAAATCGGCTTTCTTGCCATAGGTCACGAATTCAATATGCGTATCCGCATCCATGTGCGCACTGGCACTGATGGCGACGGTATTCCACACGTCCATGGAATCATCGGGCAAGGTCAGCGCCATGATGGACTCGCTATTGGTGCGCACCAGCTTGCCCAGCCGATCGCTGATCCTGGGTAGCGATCCCTTGTGCTTGCAGTTTGCCAGCAGCTCATTGGTGCCGCGCGCACCACCTGCAACAACTACACCCTTGGCGGTGAGGCGCCTGGTGGTTCTGGAATTCCAGGCCCCCGGATCGCGGGTGAATACCTCGTAGCCTTCACTGCCATCCTGTGCACCCAGAGGACGAATATCCGTTACATGATGATCTGGCAGAACTTCCGCGCCGGCTTTTTCAGCGAACCACAAATAGTTCTTCACCAGGGTGTTCTTGGCGCCATGCCGGCAGCCAATCATGCAGGCGCCACAGCGTTTACACCCGCTGCGGCTGGGCCCGCTGCCACCAAAATACGGATCCGGAACTTCTACACCCGGTTCGCCAAAAAAGACGCCCACCGGCGTGCGCGTAAAGGTATGCCCCATGCCCACATTCTCGGCAGCTGTTTTCAGCAGCGCATCCCCCGGGCTCTCGAATGGCACGGTGACCACTCCCAGCATGTGCTCGGCAGTCTCGTAGTGAGGCGCCAACCGGGAATTCCAGTCCGCCAGCTCACGCCACTGGGGATTCTCAAAGAACTCCTTCTTGGCCCGGTACAGGGTGTTGGCATAGACCAGGCTGCCGCCGCCAACCCCAGCGCCGCTAAAGATGAATACGTCACGAAACGGACTCATTCTCAGAATCCCGCGCATACCCAACAACGGCGACCAGATGAATCGCTTCAAGTCCCAGGCACTTTCGGCAAAATCCTCATCCTTGAAACGGCGACCTGCTTCCAGCACACCGACCTTGTAGCCTTTCTCTGACAAGCGCAACGCCGACACGCTGCCACCGAAACCTGAACCTATCACCAGCCAGTCATAGTCATACTTCTGCATTGCGCTTCTCCATAAGAGACTGATCAAGGACGCACGGTTGCTCGCGCTGTCCGGTCACGTCGGTCAGACCGGGATCTCAATCCCGGCGCCCTGGCCGCGTGTCGCCAGCCATCCACAATTTCCGACGGCTTGCCCTTGATGCGGTGCATCAAATCTATCGAAAACCCGGTTTGTTGTCATTAAGAAAAATCATGCATGGCTGTTTCCGTGGCCAGACTGACTGCAGCCCAGGTCATGTGCGGCTCGGTCAATGATGGATAATCCGCGCGGGAATCGGATGGCGCAATGGGATCACGGCCATTACCTATGGACCTCTTGCGCCAAGGGTACTAGATTGAGTATGAATGACCCGGAAGTAGCGCCCTCGCGGAACAGTTCGAGCGTCGAACCTGCGTCGTCCGGTCATTAGGCCGATAAAGCTGCTTCCGGGTATTCAATTTCCGCTGCTCCTGCCGCTCACCTGCGCCAGGCCCGCCAACAACCCGCTTCACACTCGCTTTCCCGGGACGCCGCTGCCTGTCGGTATGTGGCCGGGAAGACTCCTTTTCTGGTGGGTCGAAGCAGTAACACCCACCTCCTCGCCACCAGGCCGGCTTGCGTCTGACTCGGCTGCGCGTTTGCCCTTTCGGCGCTCGTCGCCGCGAGCGGGTTCGCGGCTACCGACTTGCTGTCTGCCTGGCTATCAGGTAGAAACACTCGATGCCCCGATGACCGGGGCCCGCCAGCCATCCATCAAAAATTACATTTCAATATAAGGGGGCCATGCGTGTACAAGAGCCTGCAATCACGTCGCCAGTTCTTGAAAAGCTCGAGCAGCGCCGTGGGAATCACCCTGGCCGGCATCAATTTGCCCGCCCTGCTGTCAATCGGCACGGCTGCGGCGCAGGCCCGCGACCAGGCAGAGGCCTTGCACACGCTGGGCGCACAGGAGGCGGCGGACCTCGAGGCGATAGCCGCGCAGATTATTCCTACCGACGAGACGCCCGGGGCGCGCGAGGCCGGTGTCATTTACTTTATCGATGGCGCCATGGCCGGTATGTTCGCCCACGCACTACCCGAACTGCGTGACGGCCTCGCCGCACTCAACCGCAAGGTACCAGGCGATGATCAAGGGTTTGCCAACCTTGGCAGTGACGAGCAGGTGGCTTTGCTGAGGCGCGAGGAATCGTCCGGTTTTTTCGGACTCGTGCGCTTCCTGACCCTGGCCGGCATGTTTTCGCTACCCGAATATGGTGGCAACCGTGATCACATAGGCTGGAAGATGATCGGCTTTGATCATCGGCACGCCTGGTCTGCACCTTTCGGGTATTACGATGCCCATTACGCCGAGGGAGGCTCAGATCATGAAGCGTCCTGACAACATGCCGGAATTCGATCTTGGCAAACCGGTGGATTTCGTCATCGTGGGATCCGGCGCGGCGGGTGGCGTGCTGGCCAAGGAGTTGTCTACCTCCGGGTTCGACGTGGTGGTGCTGGAGCAGGGCAAGTGGCGCAGTGAAGAAGATTTCACCCACGACGAACTGAGTGTGTTTTTTAACCAGGAACTCGTCGGCGGCGCCCGTGCCGGTTACCCGCAGACTTTTCGGTCCAGCGAGACGGAAACCGCCCGTCTGGCGGCCGATCAACCGGCAGCCGGCTACGCCCGCACCGTGGGTGGCAGCAGTGTGCACTTTTCTGCCAATTACTGGCGCTTGCGCCCGGTGGATTTCAAGGAGCGCAGCCTGCTGGGGGAAATGCCCGGTACCGGCTTCGCCGATTGGCCCATCAGCTACGAGGAACTGGAGCCGTATTACACCAAGGTTGACTGGGAAGTGGGCGTTTCCGGCGCCCCGGGACCCTTCGACCCACCCCGTTCCAAGCCCTACCCGGTACCGCCCATGCCGGTTAAATCCGCAGGGGTATTGCTGGAAAAGGGTGCCAGGAAAATCGGCTTGCACCCCCAGGTAGCACCAGTGGCTATCCTGTCCAAATCCCATAATGGCAGGGCACCCTGTTTGAACTGCGGTTTCTGCATGGGTTTTGGTTGTGAAGCAGGCGCCAAGTCCTCGTCTCTGGCGGCAATGATCCCGGTGGCTATGGCGAGTGGCCGTTGCGAGCTGCGCAGCGAATGCACGGTATACCGACTGGAGACTAACGAACAGGGCCGGATTGACGAGGTGTTGTATTTCGACGCCGAGGGCAAGCAGCGATCCCAACGCGCCAAGGCGGTGATCCTGGCGGCCAATGGCTCCGAGACCCCTCGCCTGTTGCTGATGTCTGACTCGCCGCGTTTTCCACAGGGCCTGGCCAACTCCAGTGGCCTGGTGGGCAAGTACCTGATGTTCAATACTCATGCCCTGGTCAACGCAACCTTTGAGCACCCGCTGAACGAGTACAAGGGTATCCAGTGCACACGCATCGTGCATGACTTTTATGACAGTGACCCCAAGCGGGGATTCTACGGTGGTGGTGCCCTGGACGGACGCCCTCTTTTCCTTTCGACTCCCATTCTTGCCTCGCTGCTGTACCCACCTGCAGACGGCCCCCAGTGGGGTTCGGAATTCAAGCAGTTCCTGGCTGAATCCTTCACCCATGGCATGGCGGTAGCCTGTTCCACCACCTCGGTACCCATGGCCTCCAACAACATCAGCCTGGATCCGGAGTTGAAAGACAAGTTTGGCCTGCCGGCCATGCGTGTGACCTATCGTGACCATGACGACGATCTGGCAATGGCGGCGTTTCTGCAGGCACGGGGCGCCGAGGTGATGGAGGCAGCCGGCGCAAAGCGCGTCATGCTTCCACCAGTGCACCACGCCGACAACGGCGTTCATCTACTGGGGACCTGTCGTATGGGTAATGACCCGGGCAGTTCGGTGATTGACCGGGATCATCGCAGCCACGATGTGCCCAACCTGTTCATGTGTGATGGCAGCAGCTTTGTCAGCTCGGGTCGTGGGCAACCCACCATGACTATCCAGGCGCTGGCATTCAGGGCTGCGGAGCGTATTGGCGACCTGGCACGCCGCAATGAAATTTAGCTTTATTGGGAGAATCATTCGATGAAAAAAATCTTGACCCTGACCAGTCTGCTTGCGGGCGTATTTCTCACCGGGACCAGCGCCCTGGCTACTCATCACGAGGCCAAGGCCAATTCCGATGTGGAATACCTCAGTGCCTCCAGTGACGTTGAAAACACCCTGCCGTTTTCGGACGCCGTGAGAGTCGGCGATGTGCTGTATGTATCGGGCAAGATCGGTAATAAGCCGGGGACGCTCGAGTTGGCAGAGGGTGGCATACAGGGAGAGACACGCCAGGCGCTGGAGAACATCAAGGCCTCGGTGGAACGCTATGGCTTTTCCATGGCCAGGCCCATCAAGTGCACAGTGTTCCTGGCCGACATCGCCGAGTGGGCCAAGATGAACGAAATCTATGTTCAGTTCTTCCCTGGCAACAAGCCGGCGCGCAGCGCTTTCGGCGTCAGCGGTATCGCCCTGGCTGGCCGGGTCGAGATCGAGTGCATGTTCGCCAGGTAGAGTCAGGCCGGCCAGCGAATGCGGGCCGAATGAGACTGACCCGTCTTGACTGAACAGGGCGGCCCACTGGCAGTGGGCCGCCCTCTCGTTTCGGGCGCGTCCTGAGGCTAGATGATATCCCAGGGGTAAGCTTCTTCATTGACGATGTAGTCACACAGACTCGTCGTACCCTCGTCTTCGTTCTTCAGCAGCCGCCGCAGGTTTTGATTCATGCGCCGCTTTGCATCCTGGGTGAACAGCTTGGCGATGGTCACCGCAAATTCGTACTTCTCAGAGCCGTCGGCCTGCATGCTGGCGACCCGCGACAAGACGCTGATGCCTACGAACAGGTCGATTGCCACGTCAGCCACCCGTTGCATGGACAACTGCTTGCCGATGATGTGCTTGCCGTGACGACGCAACAGCACGTCTGTCAGGCGAGCCAGCTCCAGGGTGTATTTCTCATACACCAGTGCCTCGTCCTGCAATGAATCCGGAACGTTGGCCACGATGCGGTCGCGACCCAGGGAGGTGATCTGGGTCAGGCGCCGGCCGGTATAGTCGGTGAGTACGCCAAAGCCCTTGATAGGATTGTTGAAAATACCCTGCACCCCGGCTTTCATATCCTTCAGGGAATCGCCGACATCCTTCATGCCCGACAAGGCGATGAACAGGCGCAGAATTTCGCTGGTGCCCTCGAAGATGGTCAGGATGCGGGAGTCGCGCACGATACGCTCGTAGGGGTACTCCTTCATGTAACCGTTGCCCGCAGCTATCTGCATGGCTTCATTTGCCGTGCGCAGCATGGCTTCGCTGGCGAAGACCTTGCTGATGGCGGCCTCGGTCGAATAGTCGGTATGCCCCGAATCGATGTAGTGCGCCACCATCCAGACCACGCTTTCGGCGGCGAAACAATCTACCGTCATGCGTGCAATTTTCTTTTTGATCAAACCGAAATCTGACAGGTTTTGACCGAAAGCCTTACGTTGCTTGGCGTATTGGGAAGACAGTTCAATACAGGCCTTCATACCGCCCACCGCGCCGCCACCCAGACCGGTACGGCCATTGTTCAGTACTTCCATGGCTACCTTGAAACCCTTGCCCTCTGGCCCAAGCAAGGCGCCGGCAGGAAGTATCACGTCGGCAAAGCTCACGGTGGTCGTGGACGAGGCGCGTATACCCATCTTGTGTTCGGTCGGTCCTACGGCAACACCCGGCCAGGACTTTTCAACAATGAAGGCGCTGAGTTTGCCAGCCTCGCCCTCGGTGCGAGCGAAGACAGTGAAAAAGTCAGCCAGGCCGCCGTTGGTGACCCAGATTTTTTCACCGTTCAGGGTCCAGGTGCCATCATCGTTCCTGACCGCCCTGGTCTTCAGTGCAGCCGCATCGGAGCCGGCGCCGGCCTCGGTCAGGCAAAACGCCGCAATCATTTCGCCACTTGCCAGCCTGGGCAGGTATTGGGCCTTTTGCTCGTCTGTACCGAACAGCAACAAGCCCTTCATGCCGATTGAACTGTGTGCACCGATGGTCAGTGATGAGGAACTGTCATGCCGACTGCTTTGCGACAGAACCCGCGAATAGGCTGCGTTCGACAGACCCAGACCCTCATATTCCTCGGGTATGATCAGACCAAAAAGGCCCATGTCGCGCAGGCCCTGGAGGAACTCCTCGGGTTGCGCAGCTGCATCGTCCCACTTGGCGAAAGAATCCTTGCGCTCTGCCAGAAAACGATCAAAGGAATCCAGCACCATTTCCAGGGTTTCGCGTTCCTCCTCGCGGATTTTCGGGTACGGAAACAGGTTCTGCTGGACCATGTGGCCCAGGAACAGTGACTTGACCGCGCTGGTATCCAGCAGCAGGCCGGTGTCGGGTGATTCGAGTGTTGGGGTCTCAAGGACAGCGTTCATGGCAGGAGTCTCCTGTGAGCGATGTTTACCGCTTGAAAAAGTCTGGCCCAACTTTGCGCCAGCCTACGCTGCAATGCAACAATTTCCGCAGATCTTCTACTTAGTCTAAATCTGATGTTCCAGACGGGGCCTAGAGATATCGGCAAGGCACCCAGCGGCAATAGCCGTTTGTTGCCAAATGGCACTGATCCTGTCATCCACGCTGGCGCACCAGGGGCGCTTGACGCTACCCTGTGCGGCAGTTCGCAAAATATTTGGCGGCATGGGCATTGACACAACACGATAACGAGGGCGACAGGAATGCGATCGATCAAGCAAGCGGGAATGGTACTGGGACTGCTGATGCTGGCCCAGGCGGCCTGGGGCGAAGGATCCCAGGTAGCGGTCAGGGCCGGCCAGTTGGTGGACGTACAACAGGGCACACTGCAGAAGGACCAGGTAATCCTTATTTCTGACGGACGGATCACCCAGGTGGGTCCGGCGGCCAGTGTGAGCATTCCGGAGGGTGCGAAGATAATCGATTTGTCGACCAAGACGGTTCTGCCCGGCCTGATCGATATGCATGACCACATTACCGGCGACCACCGTTTTCATGGCTATGGCGGACTGGCCATCTCGGTGCCCAGGGAAGCACTGTATGGCGTAACCAATTCGCGTATCACGCTGAATGCGGGCTTCACCACCATTCGCAATGTGGGCGCGAGCGGCTATACGGATGTGGCCCTGAGGGATGCCATTAATGATGGCGAGATCGTTGGTCCGCGCATGCGGGTTTCCGGTCCGGCTCTCGGCATTACCGGTGGGCACTGCGACAATAACCTGTTGCCCCGCGAATACGATGTGACTGCCGAGGGTGTGGCTAACGGTCCCTGGGCGGTCAGGGCCAAGGTGCGTGAGGTGATCAAGTACGGGGCCGACTTGATCAAGTTCTGCGCCACCGGTGGCGTCCTGTCCAAGGGCGACAGCGTGGGCGGTCAGCAATATACTCTCGAGGAGATGACAGCGCTGGTGGACGAGGCCCATATGCACGGGCGCAAAGTCGCGGCCCATGCGCATGGCGCCCAGGGCATCAAGACAGCGATCCTGGCCGGGGTGGATTCCGTGGAGCACAGCAGCCTGATCGACGATGAAGGAATCAAGCTGGCCAAGGAACGGGGTACCTACCTGGTGATGGATATCTACAACGACACCTTCATCCTCGAGCATGGCGCCGAAGTCGGCATGCTGCAGGAATCGCTGGATAAAGAACGCGCCATTGGCCAGTTACAGAGGGACAACTTCCGCAAGGCCCACGCGGCCGGTGTGAAGATGGCCTTTGGCAGTGACGGCGCCGTCTATCCCCATGGCGACAACGGCAAGCAGTTTGCCTACATGGTGGAGTACGGTATGACGCCGATGCAGGCCATCCAGGCCGCCACGGTGGCAGCGGCCGACCTGCTCGGCTGGAAGGAGGATGTGGGCGCCATTGCCCCGGGTTTCTATGCCGATATCATTGCCGTGGACAGCAACCCGCTGGACGACGTCAGCGTGCTGGAGAACGTAAGTTTTGTCATGAAGGGCGGAAACGTCTACAAGGACTAAGAAGTATCTGGTCCAGTCATGAACTCGCATTTTGCGACTGGATCAGAGGCGCCCGGGAGAAACCCGGTCCCGGGGGTGTCACGCTGGTGACGCCCCCGCTTCCGGGTCAGTCTGTGGTAGCTGAGCCAGGCATATCGCCCCAGGCCAGGCACAGGCAGGCGATGGAACTCTCACCCAGCTCCCATGTGAATTTGTCCGAAGACACCGCGCGCGCCTCACCGCTGGTAAATTCCAGGGTCCAGCCGGATTCCAGGGGCACACCCGGCAGCGTGTAGGTCACCGCCTTCGGCGAACCGTTGATCAGTATCGCCACCGCGCGGAATCCGGCCCGGGAGGTTGCTGCGAAGACCGCGGCCTTGGCCCGCAGATTTGCCCAGTCATCACCCGCCAGGGTAGTCCCGCACGGACCCAGCCACTGCAGATTGGGCCAGCCCGATTCCTTGTCTTCCTCGCCATGCCGGTAACGCGCCTGCCTGAGCAAGGCGCAGCGTCGGCGAACCTGGATCATGCCCCTGACGGCCGCATGAAACTCCGAATCCTTCTCCACACCCGACCAGTCCAGCCAACCGACGGGATTGTCCTGGGCATAGGCGTT
>JAPHSC010000295.1 GCA_026193125.1 Gammaproteobacteria bacterium | reverse complement strand
CATGAGCCTTCACCGAGCCGGAGCCGGTATCGGCTGAAATTCGGTCGCCAATACTCTGCTACAGGGTCACAGTACCCGATCCTGTGGCGACATTGACATTGCCCCTCACACCCGAAACTTTCACCGAGCCCGAGCCCGTATCGGCATCGACATTACCCAACACGGTTTCAATCCGCACACCTCCAGAACCGGTGTCAGCGGAGGTCTCACCCTCGTGATTGGTCACAGAGACGCTGCCACTGCCTGTGTCCGCCACAAGGCGACCGCGACCATCTGTGGAGTTGATTGTGCCGGCACCAAGGTCAACCCGAATGTCGGCATCCACCCCTGCCAGTTCCACTTCACCTACCCGGTTCTTGAGATTGTCCACCCTGCTGCCCTTGGGCAGGAATAATTCCATATCCACCTGCAAGGCTTCCGACCCACTGCGCCGATAGCTGCTGATCTTGTACTTTTCGCCATGATAAGTGACGTTTGAGCTGGTTTTGCCACCACCTGTTTCAAAATACAGGTTGGTGTGATCTTTCGGATACAACACCTCCAGCCGCTGCTTCTTGCCCTGGTCCTTGAGGTCAAAACGCACCAGCTTGACCAATTCCTCGGATTCCCCAATAACACTGGCTTTCAGGTAGGCCTCTGAGCCATCGGTCGGTTTAACCTTCACCCTGCCCACCAGGTTTTCTATCTCTATCTCGGCTCCCTGTGCGAAGCGGATTTCCTGGGTAACCGTGGCGGCGAGCGCCACGCTCGAAACACTTAGCAAAAGGGTCGCCAAACCCAGACCAGTAAGCGATCTTGAATAATTGAGTGACATAGCTCTATCCTTGCGTTTTCACGTCTATCCGTCTTTCATATCTGAATCCAGAGTATCAATGTCCGACAAATTGCACTGACAACCTCGATACCACGCTTTCCACACCCGGCACGTCCGCCGCCAGTTGCAGCGCCCGATCAACAGCCGCTGTGTTGCCCACCTTGCCATGCAAGGCAACCGCGCCCCTGCGCGCCGAAACATTAATCTCTTCGCCAGCCAGCAAGCTGTCCGCCGCCAGCACTGCGCTGACCTCGCGTGCAAGCCTCTTGTTGGCTTCCGCAGCCGACTCGTTCTCCGCCTCCCAGGTCGAGGCCCACTCGGTCTCCATGTCGCCTTTGCCATCGACGACAATCACGCACCCACCAAGACTGACCAGAAAGGAAGCGGCGAGGATTGCATACAGGTATCCAGATTTCATGTGGTCTAAAACTCCGTGTTTGATCTTGCTGTTTGAAAAACTGCACAAGCGCATGCGTTTCTGCAAAGTCGCCTGCCGCTGTCTAGATGCTCTCGTCTCTGTAGCGACGCAGGTAAACGGCGCCTGCAATGAAGACCCCGGCTGCCACCAGCCCCAGCCAAAGACCCGAGCCCTGCAAAAGCGGCGCTACGTTGATGACTTCCAGACCCGGTCCTGCATGGCCCCGGTCTATGGCATCGGCCATGGATTCCAAAGAGTCGGTGCGAAAGGCCAGCGGGGCAAACCCATTCATGCGCTCGGACAACATGAGCGCGAAATTATTGCTGCCCATGAACTGTTTCTCAACCAATGAGATCACCAGCGGGGGCAGCACCGCCCAGACCATTACGGCGCGCTTGGCGAAGGCCGACACCAGCATCAGGTAGCCCATCAGGGGCAGGTACCAGAGCACACCGACGACCATCGCATACAAGACCAATACCAGGTTACTGAAATACGGCACTTGTGACCACAGCATATCCCATGGACTACCACCCAGCACCAGCAGATCGACCGATATCACCACCATCAGCATAAATGCCGTAACAAAGGCCGCGCACACTGTAACCAGCGGGATCAACACCGCTGCAGTGGCTAACTTGGACAGCACGGTGGTCAAATCGGAGATGGGAAGAGACTTCCAGAACAGGATGCTGCGATCCTTGCGGTCGGCCAGCAGGCAGTCCAGCAGGTAGAAGGTAGCCACCACGCCCATGACCAGGCCGAACACCACCACCATGGCAAGGTTTAGATTACTCAGTCCATGGAAGATCTGGTCGGTCTCGACGCCGTGACCGTCCACCATGATGTTCACTCCGCCTCCCAGCACCTTTACCGAAGCAATCGCGGCAACGGTGACCAGGAGCACGGACAACACGGCAGGCACCAGCCAGATCGCAGTGTGTTCCCAGACTTCACGACGTACCAACGCGAGGAGTGTTTTCATTTGCGTGATACCTTCATTTTTGCGACGAACAGATCAGTGATACTGGGCGTCCTGAGTTCTCCGAACTCGATTAGGCTGTCGCGGGGTCTATCTTCAAACAGCATGACCGTACGCCCAAAAGACTGTTGTTCATCCAGCGGCCCCAGTTGACGCAAGGCATCGGCCTGTTCCGGGCGGGCGGACACCTCTGTGTAGCGGGTCTCCAACTCATCCATGGGCATATCCAGGACCAGGCGCCCGTGGTTCACAAACATCAGATCCGTCAGCAGATGCTCAATCTCTTCCACCTGGTGGGTGGTAATCAAAATTGTTCTCTTGCCATCAAAATAGTCGTTCAGCAGGGCGCGATAAAATTCCTTGCGAAATAGAATATCCAGTCCAAGGGTGGGCTCATCCAGCACCAGCAACCGGGCGTCAATGGCCATCACCAGGGCCAGGTGCAACTGCGTCACCATGCCCTTGGACAAGGCACTGATCTTGCTTTGCATCCTCACGTCGGTACGCGCGAGAAAATCCTCTGCCTTGACCCGATCGAACCTGGGGTGAACCGTCTCAAGCAAGCTCAAGGCCTGATGCACACGCATCCATCGTGGAAGAACCGCAACATCAGCGATGAAGCACACTTGTTGCATGACTTCGTGACGCTGGCTGCGGGGGTCAAGGCCAAGCACTTCCAGCTCACCATCAAAGTGGGTCAAGCCGAGGATCGCCTTCAGGGCGGTGGTTTTGCCAGCGCCATTTGGGCCAATCAAGCCGACAATTCGGCCTTCGGCTATAGAAAAATCAATACTGTCGAGCGCCTTGAAATTGCCATAGCTCTTGCTTAAACGGCGTGCAGAAACCAGCTGGGTCACTTTTGTTCTCCCTCGCCAGAATCACCTGTCGTTGCATCTGCCTCGGCGGTCGCCGCCAAATCCTGCACGGACAAACCCAGGCGGGTGATCCGTTCCAGCACCAGCGGCCATTCATCTTCCAGAAAACGTCGACGCTCGTCCTTGAGTAATTCAACCCTTGCACCTTCCATCACGAACATGCCCAGGCCGCGCTTCTTTTCCACCAGGTTTTCATCCACCAGTTCCTGGTATCCCTTGAGGACGGTAAGAGGATTAAGCCGGTATTCGGCCGCCACATTGCGCACAGACGGCAAGGCGTCGCCATCCTTCAACACGCCTTCGAGAATCATAGACACCACCCTGTCTCTGAGTTGGCGATAAATCGGCAGGTTGTCGTTCCAGTTAGGATCCATGTTTAACGCCCCGACCGCGTCGTGCCTCGTAATACATAGCTGTCACCTAGAAGCTGCGCTGCTGGCGTTCGCTCGAGGCGACCCTGTCTTCGGATGAGCACAGGCCCGCATCCTCGCCCAGGTCAGAGGCGCTGGAGAGCACTGCCCCGGCTCCGGAAAGTACCTGGATGGCAAATTGCCCCGCGACGTCCCGCAACTGGACTTCCATATCCACGGTGACCTGCTCGGCCACCTGTTCTGCCTGGGTTGCTTCACCGCTGACCACACCCGCCAGTACAAGAACCAGCATCAAAAACCCCGGTGCCAATTCGCCAATCATTCGTTTCATCACGCTCATCGCCGAGCTCCCATTGTTTTTCCGGTGGGGCGTCCTGCCCCGTACCAACCTCAAGTGCGGTGGTGTTGTAGTTAACTATAACACCAATACTTAGGATTGCAAGCTTTTGTAATAATTATTTTCCCGCCGCCTGCCGTCTACTGTTTAACCCTTATTTATCATGTAGTTATAGGTTCTCTTTTTCCTCTTGACGCAGATTATCGGGCGCCCGGCACGGGCTGACAAAGTCTCTACCCCGTGTTTTGGCGTGTAAAACCTGTCCCTGGATGCACCGGCAAGTAACGACAAATCACAGTCCATGTTGCGGCTTGCCGCGATAGTTCTGCCGGTGATTCGTGTCGTAATATTGTGCCGGTGCTAAAATTTTCACCGCTGTCCCATTTTGCGCATCGTCGTTTCCGCACAGGAAACGCCTACTGTAAGGAAGGCAACCCATGAAGAATCCTGTCCGCGTGGCCATCACCGGCGCTGCTGGTCAAATCGGCTATCAACTGTGTTTCCGTATTGCATCAGGTCAAATGCTGGGGTCAGACCAGCCGGTCATCCTGCAATTGCTCGAGATTCCCCAGGCGCTGGGCGCTCTGCAGGGTGTGGCCATGGAACTCAACGATTGCGCCTTCCCTACGCTCGCAGGCATTGTGTGCAGCGACGATCCCAATGTAGCCTTCAAAGACACTGACTATGCCTTGCTGGTCGGCGCACGTCCCCGCGGTCCGGGCATGGAGCGCAAAGACCTGTTGCTGGCAAACGCGGCTATTTTCTCGGTGCAGGGCAAGGCCATGAACAAGCATGCCAGTCGAGATGTGCGTATTCTCGTAGTGGGCAATCCGGCCAATACCAATGCCTTGATTGCCCAGGCCAACGCTCCGGATTTGCCGGCCGCCAATTTCACTGCCATGACCCGCCTGGATCACAATCGGGCCATGAGCCAGCTGGCGAACAAAACTGGCTGTCATGTTACCGACATCAAAAAACTGACCATCTGGGGCAACCATTCCTCGACCCAGTATCCCGACATCAGTCACGCCACCATAGCCGGCGGCCCGGCCAAGGCGAAAGTAGACCAGGGATGGCTGGTAGGTGACTTTATCCCCACCGTACAGCAACGCGGAGCCGCCATTATCAAGGCGCGCGGAGCATCATCGGCGGCTTCGGCGGCCTCGGCAGCCATCGACCATATGCGGGACTGGACCAAGGGCACACCCAAGGGTGACTGGGTCAGTATGGCCGTGCCGTCAGACGGCAGCTACGGCATCAAGCCCGGCGTGATTTATTCCTACCCCGTCACCTGCAGCGGCGGCAAATACGAAATCGTCCAGGGCCTGGCCATTGACGATTTCAGCCGGGCTCGCATGGATGCCAGCGACGCGGAACTGCGCGAGGAACGTGACGGCGTTAAAGACCTGCTCTAGCTCCGGCATCGGCGCAAGACGACATGAAAGGCCCCTCGCGGGGCCTTTTTTGTTGCCGCGCATCATTTCTCTGTAATATAGACTGGTCTGATTTGCCCGGGACAACGTCCGGGGCGTGCCTGTTGCAGGCACCCGCAAAATGGAGAGTGTGTAGATGCTGAGCGTAATTTTTTGGCTGACGGTATTCATTGGCGGCGCCATAGCACTTGCCTACCAGCGTACAGACTTGCGCAGGTCCACTGCCATATTGGGCGGCTTGTTGCTCGCCTACACTTTTTTCGGTGACGGCGGATTTTTGTGGCTGCTCCTGCTGTGGTTGCTCTTTGCGGTCATGGTCGCCCTTAACTACGACGATTTCAGGCGTGACCGCATCGTGCGCCCGATGCTGGCCTTCTATCGGCGCATGGTACCCAGTATGTCCTCCACCGAACGCGAGGCGCTTGAGGCCGGCACGGTCTGGTGGGAAGGCGAGCTATTCAGTGGCGCCCCGGACTGGACCCAGCTGAACGATGCCCCCGCACCCCGACTTTCCCAGGAAGAACAAGCCTTCCTGGACGGTCCGGTTGAAGAACTCTGCGGCCTGATAAATAACTGGGAAACCACCCACGCGCGCGCGGACCTGAGCCCTGAAGTATGGGCATTCATGAAGAGCCAGGGGTTCTTCGCCATGATTATTCCCAAGCAATACGGTGGCCGGGAGTTTTCCGCTTACGCCCATTCCTGCGTATTGGCAAAGATTGCCAGCCACAGCGTCACCGCTGCCTCTACCGTTGCCGTCCCGAACTCGCTCGGACCCGCTGAACTGCTTCTGCACTACGGGACCGAGGCACAAAAAGACCACTATCTTCCCAGGTTGGCCAGCGGCGTGGACATCCCCTGCTTTGCACTGACGGGTCCTACCGCCGGATCGGATGCCGCATCGATACCGGATCACGGCGTGATATGCCGGGGCAGCTACGAGGGTGAGGAAATACTCGGCATTCGTCTGAACTGGGACAAGCGCTACATCACACTGGCTCCGGTAGCCACGGTACTGGGTCTGGCTTTCAAGCTTTATGATCCCGACCATCTGCTCGGTGAGACAGAAGACCTGGGCATAACTGCGGCCTTGATACCTGCCAATCTACCGGGAATAACCATAGGTCGAAGACATCTCCCCTTGAATGTGCCATTCCAGAACGGACCTACCCAGGGCAAGGACGTGTTTGTACCGCTGGACAGCATCATTGGGGGACCCGACATGGCCGGCGAGGGTTGGCGCATGCTGGTCGAATGTCTATCGGTTGGCCGCAGCATTTCGCTTCCGGCTAACTCGACCGGTGGAGCCAAGGCCGCCGTGCACGCCACCGGCGCCTATGCCCGCATCAGGCAGCAATTCGGAATGCCCATAGGAAAGTTCGAGGGAGTAGGCGAGGCCCTGGCTCGCATTGCCGGTCTCACCTATATCGTGGATGCCGGTCGTAGCGTGACGGCCGCAGCCGTGGATCAGGGCGCCCGGCCCTCGGTCCCGTCCGCCATTCTCAAGTATCACTGCACGGAAATGGGTCGAAAAATCGCCAATGACGCCATGGACATCCACGGCGGCAAGGGCATTTGCCTGGGGCCGAAGAACTACCTGGGTCGAGGCTATCAGTCTGTGCCCATCGCCATTACCGTGGAAGGCGCAAACATACTCACGCGCAGCCTGATTATCTTTGGCCAGGGGGCGATCCGCTGTCACCCGTACGTGCTCAAGGAAATGGAAGCAGCCAGGGAAGACAATGACGAGACGGCAATCAACGCATTTGATGATGCGCTGTTCGGGCATATTGGCTATGCGCTCAGCAACGCGGCGCGCGCGTTCTTCATGGCGTTGACCAATGCTCGCTACTCTGATGTTCCGAATCACGGACCCACGCGGCGCTACTATCAGCACATCACGCGCTATAGTGCGGCCTTTGCCCTGGTAACCGATGCGGCGATGCTGACGCTGGGCGGGGACTTGAAAAAGCGCGAATCCATTTCTGCCCGACTGGGTGACGTGCTCAGTGCCACCTACCTCGCTTCTTGCGTACTCAAACACTACGAAAACCAGGGTCGGCCTGCCAGTGACCTGCCACTGGTGGAATGGGCCTGCCGCCATTTGTTGTATTTCGCACAGGAGCAGCTGCACGGGCTGTTGCGCAATCTGCCCAACCGTGCGGCAGCTGTCGTTCTACGGGGACTGGTGTTCCCGAGAGGACGTATGTATGCGGCACCTTCTGACAAACTGTCCCAGGAAGTAGTGAACCTGATATTGAATCCCGGCAGCACCCGTGAACGTCTTTGCGATGGTATATACACGTCGCCAATCGCTGGCAATCCCCTTTATCAGCTTGGCAAGGCGATGGAAATGGCCGTCAAGGCGGAACCTATTGAGCGGAACCTGCGAGGCAAACTGCACGCCGAACACCTGCCTGGCGAATCAAGTGAGGCACGCATTAGCCGACTGCTGGAATTGGGGCTATTGAGCAAAAGCGAAGCTGCTTTCATGCACAGTTACAACAGCCTGGTGACGGAGTTGATTGCGGTAGACGATTTCGCTTCCTCCGAACTCGCCGTGGGCGGTGCTGTCGTATCCAAACCCGCAAAACCCAGGGCAAAAAGCAAAACCAAGGCAAAGCCCGGAACGGCTGGTACGAAGAAGGCAAAGCCCAAGGAAAAGCCGGCCAAAGCTGTCGAGGATAGCTAGTCCCGGGACCGCAACCGGCCTCGTGCGGGTTTACCAATCGGGGGAAGGACGCCTATAGTTGAGCGCGTTCTGTCTACCGGTGTATGCAATTTCCGTGAGCTCTCCAACCATTATCTACGAAGTTAACCTGGATTCCGATCCAGCCATCAGCGATGAATTCGAGGCCTGGTTGCGCGAGCACATTCGGTCGATGCTCAAACTGAAGGGTTTTCTTTCGGCGACTCTTTACACGGTTGAATCAGACCAGGACGGTCCACGACACCGCTATACCGTGCACTACGTACTGGAATCCCATGCCGCACTTGAGCAATCTCTGGGCGAGCATGCCGCTGCCACCCACCGGGCGGGGATCGAGCGTTTCGGCCAGCAATTCTCTCTCGACCACCGTGTCCTTACCGAGAGCGAAGCCGGCGACGGTCTGGCGGCGAGTATGTACTGCAGAAATTGCGCCTCACCCATTCGTGGTCAGTACTGTGCCAGCTGCGGCCAGCGTTCGCAGGTCAGAGTCATTACGCTGTGGGAACTGACCCGCGACATGGTCGGAGACATTGCCGACCTGGACTCACGTATCTGGCGCAGCCTGATACCGCTGCTGTTCAGGCCAGGACAACTCACGGTGGACTATTTGCAGGGTCGCAGGGCACGTTACATGCCGCCCTTTCGCATGTACCTGGTCCTCAGCATCCTGTTCTTTCTTCTGGTTTCGATATTTAGCGATGGCGATAAGCTGTTTGAAGTAAACAGCTCCCCAGACGGCTCGGAAGCCAAGTTGGAAATTGCCCGGGACGTGCTGTCGGAGGTCACTGCCGAGGACCCTGGTAACCCGGAGGCTGCGCGACAGCTACAGCAGGCAAGAGACGCTCTGGCCCGTGTTCCCGACGCCCAGGAGCAATCGACGGCTGACCGGGAACCGGATAACCAGCAGTCCGCGGATCAGCAGTGCGCTGACCTGGACGTCCACCTTGGTGTAGACCTGCCATGGATAACGGAGGCCGAGGCGGAGGCCCGGGTTCGGGAGCTATGTCTCAAAATAGTGGCTGACGAAGGTAAAGGTCTGACCCGAGCCCTGCTGGAAAACGTTCCGAAAATGCTGTTCATTTTCCT
>JAPHSC010000104.1 GCA_026193125.1 Gammaproteobacteria bacterium | reverse complement strand
GAGCCCTATCCTAGTGTGGACTTCCGTCCAACATATCGAGACGTTCCAATGATCCAGATCGCAAACGAGCCTTATGGCCGCACGCCTCTGGAGTGGACGATTCCTTCTATCGTCAGCCGCTCTGAGCTTCGCAATCTGAAGATGGTGGACATCTGGATGAATGTGATGCCTACCTTTGTTGCAAGGCGCAACGCTGGGTTTGATCAGGGCGACTTCCTCAAGCTGCCCTATGGCGTGTGGATGTATGACGATGACGAGCTGCGACCTGATGAAGTGCTGAAGATGCTTGAAAGGTCGCCGGTCCTGAATGAGACTTACATTCAGGACAATGAGTTCCGCGATCAGCAAGAGCAAACTATGGGTGCTACTGCTAACATGCGGGGCGATAACTTCGGTGAGCGTACCTCAGCAAGTGAGGCTATGAACATCGACCAGAAGACTGGAAGCCGGATC
The DNA here is from genome assembly GCA_026193125.1 of Gammaproteobacteria bacterium. GTDB lineage: Bacteria > Pseudomonadota > Gammaproteobacteria > Steroidobacterales > BM003 > CAKZML01. Next base: position 1,590 of record JAPHSC010000104.1, on the reverse strand, counting down.
AGTCTCCAAGCTCAGCAAGTGAGTTGGGATGCTGACCAAAAGGCTATGCAGGATTACTGGGGCTTCATCCAATGCTATAGCGATGAAGCAGAAGAGATACTGGTTGAAGGGGAAGTTGTCAGGGTGCATCCGAGTGAGCTCCAGTTTAATGCGGACATCTCGATTGACACAAATGACTTCGGTCCTCTCAACGCAGTTACAATCCAAGGCATGCAGCAGCTTGCTAATATGGCAACGATCAATGGTGAGTGGGGCATCCAGATTGACCCGAAGAAGGTTATGCGCGAGTTCGCAATGCGTCTCGGTAGCATGGACATCATGCGGGATCAAAAGGAAATTGCAGCCATTTACGAGCAGATCAGCCAGCAGCAGGGTGCTCAGATGTCACTCCCGCAGCAGGCTCAGGCAGCGTAGTCTGACCTAGCCAAGCTGCACGAAAGGTGTTAGCATGACTGAAGACATCACCCCGGATGGGATCGTTGAAGATCTGCGAGGGGATCTGGACGGAGACTTCGAGCTCGAAGGCGATGGCGCTGATGGCGATGGCGAAGGATCTGAACAGGAGTTTGAGCTTGATCCGAGATTCGCAAGTGTGCAAGAGTTGATGAGCAAGTTTGACAAGACGTTGGATATCAGCCAAAGAACGGCCAAGAATCTGACTAAAGAACGAGCAAAGACGAAGGCGCTTGAGAAGCGTCTTGCAGAGCTAGAGGGCAGAGAGCCCGAAGATATCCATGACTCTGAGCCGGAAGACGAGCGTGTTCAATATAGGCCGGAAGGTGAGCCGGGACAGGAATACTACGATGAAGCAGTGTTCCAGCGTGTTATGTCTCAGAACGACCCGAATTGGGAAGCGATGAAGAGTGACGACGTGTACACGGGTCAGGCTAGAGCCATCATGAAGGCCATGATGACTGCCGTTGGCAATATGAGTGTGGAGCTACAGGGCATGAAGAGACAGGCGCAAATGGCTTCCGTGGGCGTGACCCAACAGGAAGTTGAGGAGTTCCTGTCGATTCCTCAGTTCTCTCATCTGCGAGGTCTGCCGTTTGAACAGGTAGCCGATGTGCTTTCTGGGATGCGGCAGTTGGCGGGAAATCAACCAAGGCCCTCCACTCCTCAGGGAGATGGGGCGTCACGGAGGGTGAAACGCGATCCTACTGCCCTTGGCGCTACTAATTCTGGTGGCAAGTCAAGGGGAACAATGCAACCAGCTGACGCTATTAATGCTGCCCTTGATGCTGGAAACAGAGACGAAGCACGAAAGATTGCTGCCGGTCTGTTCTTCAGTGGCATGCAGTAATAGCAGAAAGGTAGACTGAAATGGCTCTTCAGCCCTCAGGCTCTACTGGCGACGGACCTTGGGGATCCCTACTTGGTTACACCACGATGGATGCCCTCGAACGCCAGATTCATTCTGACATCGAGATGGACCGCCATGCTTCCTACGAACTTATGCCGCTCGCTACCGAGGGTATGATTCAGGGTAAGAATGGTCTCCAGCTGTTTATTCCTTACTTCGCTGAGAGTGGCGGCCAGAACAACGGCCACCTCGTTGAAGACACTGCCCGCATCACCGTTACTGGTGTT
>JAPHSC010000084.1 GCA_026193125.1 Gammaproteobacteria bacterium | reverse complement strand
CCAGGAGTTTCCATGCGTCCAAGTGGCAGAGCCCCCGACCAAATGCGTGAGGTCAGTTTTCAGCGCCATTTCACCCGGCACGCGGAAGGGTCTGTACTGACTTGCTTCGGTGATACCCGTGTCCTGGTTACGGCCTCGGTAGAGGAACGGGTACCCGGCTTTTTGCGTGGTACCGGTCAGGGCTGGGTGACTGCCGAGTACGGTATGTTGCCCCGTTCTACCCACACCAGGAGTGATCGCGAAGCCGCCCGCGGCAAGCAGGGCGGGCGAACACTGGAAATTCAGCGCCTGATAGGGCGTTCGCTGCGCGCGGTAATGGATCTGCGTGCATTGGGAGAGCGAACCATCACCCTTGATTGCGACGTGTTGCAGGCCGATGGCGGCACCAGGACCGCGTCGATCTCTGGCGCCTACGTGGCCCTGGTGGACGCGGTCAATGTTTTGCTCAAGAGAAACCGGCTAAAGCGCAGCCCTGTCCATGGCCAGGTGGCGGCGGTATCGGTCGGGATGTACAAGGGCGAGGCGGTGCTGGATCTGGATTATCCCGAGGATTCCGAAGCGGAGACCGACATGAACGTCGTGATGAATGAGGTGGGCGCCTTCATTGAAGTGCAGGGTACTGCCGAAGGCCATGCCTTTCGTCGGAACGAACTGGACCGCTTGCTGGACCTGGCTGCGCAGGGAGCCGAAACGATCGTTGAGGCCCAGCTGTTGGCGCTGGCGGACTAGGGGGCCAAGGCATGACTGGCGACCTCACAACGGTGGTGCTGGCCACCGGCAATCCCGGAAAGTTGCGCGAGCTTCAGTCGCTGTTGTCCGGCCTGTCAGTCGAGGTTGTGCCACAAAGCAATTTCGAGATCGAGGCGGCGGTAGAATCCGGATTGAGCTTTGTCGAAAACGCCCTGATCAAGGCGCGTCACGCTTCAATGCATACGGGTTTACCAGCCATCGCGGATGATTCCGGCTTGGCGGTGGATGCGCTGGGTGGTGCGCCGGGTATTTATTCCTCGCGCTATGCGGGCGAGCAAGCCAGCGATGCGGATAACATAGCCAGGCTCCTGGGCAATATGAAAGACCTGGACGATGCCCACAGACAGGCCCGCTTTCATTGCGTGGCGGTTTGGGTAAGTCACGCGGAGGATCCCGTGCCGATCATTTGCCAGGGAGCGTGGGAGGGTCGAATTGCCCGCCAGGCCTCGGGCGATGGTGGTTTCGGTTACGATCCGGTGTTTCAGCTTGCCGATGGTCGAACTGCAGCCCAGCTTGCGAAAGAAGAGAAAAACCGCATAAGTCACAGGGCCCAGGCGATGCGCTGCCTGGTCTCGGCGCTGGAAGCGCGCCTGGGCGGCTAGGACATGTCGACCGATATTCCCCTGGCACTGTATGTGCATCTGCCCTGGTGCATACGCAAGTGCCCGTACTGCGACTTCAACTCCCGCGCCCTCAAGGGTGACCTTCCTGCCCAGGCCTATACCCAGTCGCTTATCGTGGATTTGCGCCACACCCTGGCTGAGCTGGACGGGCGTCCAGTGGAGACGGTGTTTTTCGGTGGCGGTACGCCCAGCCTGTTCCCCGCGACCCAGATTGCGAGGCTGCTCAAGGTACTGCGTGAGGAGTACCCGCTCAGTCCCGCCGCCGAGATCACCCTGGAAGCGAATCCCGGAACCCGTGAGGGCATAGATTTTGCGGCCTTGCTGGAGGCCGGGGTCAATCGTCTGTCGGTGGGCGCCCAGACCTTTGATCCCGACATGTTGACCCGGTTGGGACGGATACACTCGGTGGACGACATTCCGCTGACCGTAGAACGGGCGCGCGAGGCGGGATTTGACAACATTAACCTGGACATTATGCATGGCCTGCCTGGCCAGCAGTTGTCCATGGCACTTGAGGATTTGCACTCGGCCCTGGCCCTGGAGCCCCGGCACCTGTCCTGGTACCAACTGACGATAGAGCCAAATACGGTCTTTTGGGCTAACCCGCCAGAGCTGCCCGAAGAGGAGATTCTGTGTGATATCCATGATCAAGGCAGGGCGCTGCTGGAGAGCGCCGGATTCACCCAGTACGAGGTATCCGCCTGGGCCCGCAAGGGCGACGAGTGCCTGCATAACCTGAACTACTGGCGCTTTGGTGACTACCTGGGTATTGGAGCCGGCGCCCACGAAAAACTTACTCTGGGCGGAGAGATCTTTCGCCGCGCCCGCTGGAGCAACCCGGAGCGCTACCAGCAGCAAGTTGGCAAGGGGCTGCGCTGGGCCGAGAGCCGCCAGCCATGCGGCGAGGAACTGGTGTTCGAATTCATGCTCAACGCTTTGCGACTCCGCGCCGGCTTTAGCCTGGACATGTTTGCCATTCGCACGGGCCTCGCGCCCGCCACGATCCTGCCGCGCCTGCAGGACGCCGCACAACGCGGGCTGATGGAGGAATGGGGCGGCGACGGCTGGCGGCCCACTGATTTTGGCCTGCGTTTCCTGAATGACTTGCAGCTGCTATTCCTGAATGAAGCTGCGCGAGCCTGAGCCCTTTTCGAGGCCCGCCAATGCCCTGGCTGACAGCTTGCCTGTGAACTTTACCGGGTTATGCTTGCCCGCCGCCCCGATAGAGCCCGTAATGAGCTGAAGAAACTGCCGTTTCCGGGGAATTTCGGACTCGCGCGGTGAAGATTATTCACAAACCGGGATTTATCGGAAAAATTTGCTTCCGGCGTCGTTCAGGTTGGCGTCGACTAAAAAGAATCCAAGGTAACTAGTTGAAATGTAACAAGTAAAATAACTGGCTATTTTCTGCTCAAGACGCCCGAAGCAGCGAGATATCACTCATG
>JAPHSC010000299.1 GCA_026193125.1 Gammaproteobacteria bacterium | reverse complement strand
TCAGCCTGGGTGATCAATTGAAACTGGGTTCCGGTGAACTCAAGTCCGGTGGCTACAGACGCGAATCTATCCTGGCGGACGCCCTGGAGGCAATGTTCGGGGCCATCCTGCTTGATGGTGGTACCGAGGCTGCGTCGAAGGCGATCCTGGTATTGTTCGACGAGCGTTTGCACAACCTGCCAAAGCCCGAACACTTGAAGGATTCCAAGACCCGTCTCCAGGAATGGCTGCAGGCACGTAACATTGCATTGCCGGTCTATGCAGTGGACGAGGTGCAGGGCGCGGCGCACAATCAACGTTTCAGCGTCAGTTGTCAAGTGGCCTCGCTGGATCAAGTCACCACCGGGGGCGGCACCAGTCGCAGGAAGGCCGAGCAGGCTTCGGCGGAAAAAATGCTGGAAATTTTGACAAAGGAGTCTCTGATCTAGTCATGAACGTGTGTCTTGCGGCTAAAAAATCCAGCTTCTATGTTGTCAATCTTCGCAATAGAACCACTATTACGTACGATTGGCGCCTTGAATCTGAATCTTTTCGCTAGCAATCTGCTTCGTCCAGACTAAATCAGAGGCTCCTATCCAAATGAGTGACATGGAATTCAAAAGTGGCTTCGTAGCTGTGGTCGGCCGTCCCAACGTCGGCAAATCCACTCTGGTGAACGCCCTGTTGGGGCAGAAGATCAGCATTGTGACCGCGCGTCCTCAAACCACGCGGCATCGAATATTGGGCATTCTCAATCGCGAGCATTCACAGATCATACTGGTGGACACTCCGGGCCTGCACCGACATGGGGGCAAGGCCATCAACCGCAGTATGAACAGGGCGGCGGCGTCGAGTATCAGCGAAGCCGACGTGGTTGCCTTCGTAGTCGAGGCCCTGCGCATGACCGAGGAAGATGAGGATGTGCTGGGGCGCGTTCAGAAGGCTGGCTTGCCCGTTATCCTGGTGATTAACAAGGTCGACAAGATCAAGGATAAGGAAAGATTGTTGCCTTTCATGCAGCAACTGGCAGCCAGGCACAAATTTGCCGCAGTCGTTCCGGTGTCAGCGGCCACGGGGAAAAATCTGGATATCCTGCAGAAGGAAATGCTCGGGCAGTTGCCCGCATCGCCACCCCTGTTTCCCCAGGACCAGACAACGGACAAGTCCGAGGCCTTCATGGCGGCCGAGATTATCCGCGAGAAACTGACCAACCGCCTCAATCAGGAACTGCCATACGGCTTGACGGTGGAAGTCGAGCAGTACAGCCACGATGAGGAAGGACGGGTACTGGTACAGGCCATAATCTGGGTTGGGCGTGCAGGGCACAAGGCGATCGTCATCGGCCAGTCAGGACAGGTGTTGAAGCAGATCGGCAAGGAGGCCAGGATCGAGCTCAAGCGCAGGGTCAAACGCCCCGTGCACCTCGATTTGTGGGTCAAGGTGCTTGAGAACTGGTCCGACAGTGAGCGTGCGTTGCAGCGTTTCGGTTACGAGACTGCATGAGTCAGGGGCAGGTACTCCAGACCGCCGCTTTCATATTGCACCGGCAAGCCTACCGGGACACCAGCCAGCTTATCGAGATATTCAGCCGCGAGCACGGGCGACTGGGCCTGGTGGCAAGGGGTTCACGCCGGCCAAAGTCACGCTTGCGAGCGGTGTTGCAGCCGTTTGGCGAAGTCCTGCTGTCATGGTCTGGCCGGGGCGAACTCAAGACCCTGACTGATGCCGAATCGAGTGCGCCCCTGATGAGTCTTGCGGGCGACAGCCTGTATTCCGGCTTCTATATGAACGAGCTGCTGATTCGGCTGTTACAGCGTATGGATCCGCACCAGGAGCTCTTCGGTCATTATCGCCAGACCCTGGCCTCGCTAGCGCTGGGTCGGCCCGTCGGCTGGTCCTTGCGCATGTTCGAATGCGCCCTGCTTGACGATATCGGCTATGGCTTGAACCTGGCCTGCGAGGTGCGTAGCGGCGAAGAGCTGGATCCCGAGACCCTGTATGAATATCGCCTGGGTGAGGGGCCGGTACTGGCCCGGTCCGGCCAGGAGCATGGCCTTCTGGTGCATGGCAGGGCCCTGTTATCCTTGTCTTCTGCGGCGGAAATACCGGACGAAGAATCCCAGCGGCAACTCAAACGCGTACTGCGCGCGGCGCTGGACCAGTTGCTGGGGGAGCGGCCGTTAAAAACCCGTCAGGTACTGGGCGCGATGAAACATTAAGGGCGCCCTTTATTTGTTCAAGAGCTCCCATCTTGTGGCCAAGAACCCCAGCTTCTGTGTTGCCAATCCTGGTAATAGTCAGCTATTTCGAGCGATCGGCGCCTTCAATCTGAATCTTTTCGTTTACAATCTACTGCGTCCAGAATACACCAGGGTCTCCCCGGCCTCTGCTGGTAGACTCTGGTTCTCTGAGCCTTGTCGCTGCCTCCAGGCTGTGGAAATTATTTGAATTCAGGAGTTCCTTATGACTACCGGGTCCTACCCCCAGATTGACCTGGGTGTGAACGTCGATCATGTCGCTACGCTGCGCCAGGTGCGAGGAACATCTTACCCTGACCCGGTGCATGCGGCCCTGGTGGCCGAGCAGTGCGGCGCTGACAGTATTACGATTCACTTACGCGAAGATCGCCGCCATATCCAGGATCGGGACGTCAGGGTAATGCTGGAAACCCTGCAGACCCGCTTGAACCTGGAGATGGCGGTTACCGAGGAGATGCTGAGGATCGCCGCGCAGTTGGCGCCACCCGATGTTTGCCTGGTGCCCGAGAGTCGTGAGGAATTAACCACGGAAGGCGGGTTGGACGTAGTGGGTAGCCTGTCTCGAGTAAGGGATGCCTGCCAACGTTTGGGCGAGGCAAATATTCGTGTCAGCCTGTTTGTCGATCCGGAGCCCAGCCAGCTCGATGCTGCCGCAAAAGCCGGTGCGCCGGTGGTGGAGTTGCATACGGGAGCTTATGCGGAGCAGGTCGGGGCTAACTCAGACAAAGAGCTTGAACGGGTGTGTGTAGCGGCTCGCCATGCCGCGAGTATCGGCTTGCGGGTACATGCCGGTCACGGGCTGCATTATCACAATGTGCAGGCCATAGCCGCCATTCCGGAAATTGTCGAGTTGAATATTGGCCACGCCATCGTGGCCCGCGCGGTCGTCGATGGATTGCGGCCTGCAGTCGCCGAAATGAAACGACTGATGCTCGCGGCACGACGCTGATGATTTACGGAATCGGTACCGATGTGGTGCAAATCGACCGGGTGGCCAGCAGCCTTGAGCGATTTGGTGAACGTTTTGTGCAACGCCTTCTGATGCCCGCGGAATTGCAGCAATTCGCCATGTCCAGGCGCCGGGTAAGATTTCTGGCGATGCGCTTTGCGGCCAAGGAGGCCATAGTCAAGGCCATGGGTACGGGTTTCGCCCACGGTGTATGGATCAGGGATACCGGAGTCGTGCAGAACGCCTGGGGTAAACCGGAGATCGTGTACTCGGAACGAGGCCGGACAATGTGCCAGAAACTGGGTATTGGCGATGGCCACATTTCGCTGACTGACGATGCAGGTCTGGTTATGGCTTTCGCGGTGCTGGAGAAACTCCAGGCGGCGTCATGCGAAAGCGCACGGCACCATTCAGGAGATGACGAGTGAACTGTTTTGCATTTGATATTGAGACCATTCCGGACATAGAACTCGGCAGGGTATTGTATGGACTTGAGGGGCTTTCCGATGAGGATGTGGCCCACGCCATGCTCAACAAGCGTATGCAGGCGACCGGGGGTGATTTTCTTCCCCTGCACCAGCACAGGGTCGTGGCTATTTCAGTCGCCTACCGCAGTGCTTCGGGCTTTCGGGTCTGGTCATTGGGTGAGCCCGATTCGAGTGAGGACGAAATCGTTCGTCGTTTCTTTGACGGGCTGGCCAAATTCTCACCCGATTTGATTTCCTGGAACGGATCGGGCTTTGATCTGCCGGTCCTGCATTACCGTGCCCTGAAACATGGCCTGGATGCGTCCCGCTACTGGGAAATGGGTGATTCAGATCAGAGCTTCCGCTGGAACAATTACCTGAGTCGGTTTCACTGGCGTCATATTGACCTGATGGACGTGTTGTCGGGATTTCAGGGTCGTTCGAGGGCGCCACTGGATGAGATCGCGTTGATGCTGGGTTTTCCGGGCAAGCTGGGTATGAGCGGGTCCAAGGTCTGGGATTGTTATTTGCAGGGTGAAATCGGCCGTATCCGCGATTATTGTGAAACCGACGTACTCAATACCTATCTCATCTATCTTGCCTTTGAGCGTATGCGTGGCAACTTGAATTCGGCCGAATACGAGGCGGAGTGCGCAAAGGTTCGTGCGTCGCTGGTCGAAGACGGCCGGGCACACCTGCAGGAATTTCTTGCTGCCTGGGAAGGCTGAGATGGGTAGACGCCTGCGTCATCAAGCGCCAGTGAGTGGCAAGATTCGTTCCCTGAGAAATGACGGTCGCGGCCGTATGCTGGTGGAGGGCGCCGAATACCTGGTCGAGGATGCGCTTCCGGGTGAGGAGGTAATCGCCGAGCCGTTTCGAAAAAGCCGGGGCAGGGTGGAAGCTCGTGTGCAGAGCGTGCTTGTGCCCTCGGCCGATCGCGTGACGCCACGCTGCGAGGCTTACGGTGACTGTGGCGGCTGCCGCCTTCAGCATATGGATGCGACGGCTCAACTGGCGTGGAAGCAAGACCTCCTGCTGGATGACCTGGGTGCCAAGGCTGTGTCTTTTGGCCGCCTGTTGGAGCCGATTACCTCCAGCCCCTGGAACTACCGTCGGCGCGCCCGCCTGGGCGTGAAGAGCGTACCGGCCAAGGGACGGGTGCTGGTGGGTTTCAGGGAGCGCGGTGCGCCTTATATATGCGATTGTCGACGCTGCGAGATACTGGACGGGCCTACGGGGGGCTTGTTTGAGAGTTTGAGCGAACTGGTGGGCAGGCTGACTATATGCGCGGCCGTGCCCCAGGTCGAAGTGGCGCAGGCGGATAATGGGACCGCCCTCGTGTTCAGGGTGTTGGAGCCGCCGTCCAGTCAGGACCTGGTGGAATTTGAAAAATTTGCCCGTGACCAGGCAGTGCAGGTATTCCTGCAAAGCGGAGGCCTGGAGACGGTGACTCCCTTGCATATGGACCAACCCGGGTTGTTTTATCGACTACCGGATTTTGATCTTGAAATGGAATTCAGACCCACCGACTTTGTACAAGTGAACGCCCAGGTCAATCGGGCTATGGTGGCTCGCGCTATCGAACTGCTGGAATGTCGTGCGAACAGTCGGGTACTGGATCTTTTTTGCGGCATGGGAAATTTCAGTCTCGCACTGGGCCGACGGGCGGGACAGGTAACCGGCGTGGATTCGGACCTCGCCCTGATCGAACGTGCCGGTCTAAATGCCCAGCGTAATGGTCTGGATAACGTGTCTTTTGAGCAGGGTGACCTGTACCAGGAGGCGGTCGCTGGTGATTGGCTCAAGGGGAAATTCGACCGTGTTTTACTCGATCCTCCGAGGGCCGGTGCGGCACAGATACTGGAGCATTTGCCCGCGCTGGGTGCCGGGCGCCTGGTTTATGTGTCCTGCGGACCAGAAAGTTTTGTGCAGGATGCAGCGGTGCTCACTGGCAGACTGGGTTATCGGCTCGAAGCGGTTGGCGTGATGGATATGTTTCCGCACACATTGCATGTGGAAACCATGGGTTTGTTTGTCATGGAATAGATCGGGAGGTCCGTGGACCAGGCGTACACGGAAGTCCCGGTTCCACTCGAGCCGCCTCGGTCATGCCGATCTTCGTGCGCCCAGCTTTGTGTTCAAGTGGCGGCTTGAATCTGACTCGCTTTGCATACAATCTGTACCAGCCGGTTAAAATCAAGGGTTCACCCATGGGTGTAGAGGTCGAGCGCAAGTTTCTGGTCGCTAATAACCAGTGGCGAAAGCGGGTCAGCCGCAGCCTGAATATGACCCAGGGTTATCTTGGCAAGGCGGGCAAGGCCTCGGTACGGGTGAGGGTGGCCGGCGACCAGGCATGGCTGACTATCAAGAGCGCAGCCCAGGGCATGACAAGGCTTGAGTACGAGTACCCGGTGCCGGTGGCGGAAGGGCGTGAGATGCTCAGCCGGTTGACCCGGCATGCGATTGTGGCGAAGACTCGCTACTGGGTACAGGACGGACAGAACACCTGGGAACTGGATGTCTTCCGGGGTGAAAACGAGGGCCTGGTGATTGCCGAGTTGGAGCTGGAACGTGAAGATCAGGAATTCGACAGGCCGCCCTGGTTAGGACCAGAGGTCACTCACGATGCCCGATATTACAATAGCAGCTTGTCTGAACACCCTTATTCACTCTGGCCCAAGAAAGCACAACAAACGTGAAGCCGATGCATGCAACGCCTGATAAACGAGTGAGAATTCACGTAGACCTGGCCGGTCAGGTCCTGACGGTCTTGCGGCCCGGCATGGAGCCGATCACTTTTCCGGTTTCCACTGCCAGTAAGGGAGCCGGTGAGCGGGCCGGCAGTTTTCAGACCCCGAGGGGAGAGCATTTTATTCGCGCCTGTATCGGCAGCGGATTACCGGCAGGCGCCGTCCTGGTTGGCCGCAGACCCAGCGGGGAAATTTACACCGAGGAATTTGCCAGGCAATACCCCGAGAGAGACTGGATACTCAGTCGTATTCTCTGGCTGTGCGGCAAACAACCTGGATTCAACCGCTTGGGGAACGTGGACAGCATGCGGCGATATATTTATATCCACGGCACACCGGATAGCCAACCGATGGGCGTCCCCGCGTCGCACGGGTGCATACGCATGCGCAACAGCGACGTAATTGATTTGTATGCCATGGTGGAACCGGGTACGCCGGTGACTATCTCGGAGGGGAAGCTATGACCCTGGGTCCGCTGATGATTGATGTAGCGGGGGACGCGCTGACCACCGCCGACCGGGAATTGCTTGCGCATCCACTGGTTGGCGGTGTGATCTTGTTCAGCAGAAATTATGTGGATCCAGAGCAGATCAGGAATCTGGTCAGCAGCATTCACGCCATTCGTTCTCCGGCACTGTTGGTGGCGGTAGACCACGAAGGTGGCCGGGTGCAGCGCTTCCGGGATGGCTTTACCCAATTGCCCCCGGTGCATGTCATTGGCCACCAATATGATATGGATGCACAGCGCGGCAAGGAGCTGGCGGAGCTTAGCGGCTGGCTCATGGCCGCTGAAATGCGCGCTATCGGGGTTGATATCAGCTTCGCGCCGGTGCTTGACCTGGGATGGGGCGTGTCGGAAGTGATCGGCGACAGGGCCTTCCATCGCGATCCGGATGTGGTGGCGGACCTGGCCAGAGCTTATGCCAGGGGGATGCGCAGCGCCGGTATGGAAGCCACGATCAAGCATTTCCCGGGGCACGGTGCGGTGGTGGCTGATTCTCACCACATGCTCCCGATAGATCGGCGCCGCTATGCTGATCTGCGCGAGGACATGCGTCCCTTTGAGCGGCTGATCAACTGGGGCATTTGCTCGGTAATGATGGCGCACGTGGTCTATGCCGAGGTCGAAGAATGGCCAGCCAGCCTCTCCGACTACTGGATCAAGCAGGTATTGCGCGCGGAAATGGATTTTCGGGGAGCGGTGTTTTGTGATGATTTGAGTATGGCGGCCGCCGCGGTGGCTGGGGATATGCCGGCGCGTTTGCGCAGGGCGCTTGAGTGCGGCTGCGATATGGTGCCGATATGCAATAACCGGGAGGCGGTGCTGAACCTTATCGATAAATTTGGCGATTACCAGAATCCCCTGGCCCAATTACGCCTGACGCGACTTCACGGCAGGCAGCAAACCAGTCTTGAGGACCTGCGGGCATCGAAGCAATGGCGATCGGCCAGTCGCCTGATAGCCGAGAGTGCAGTTTCACCGGTGCTGCAACTGGATGCCTGAGATGTTCCGGACCCAAGTCAACAAACCAGGGAGCGGTGGATGACCAAGAGCAAGCAACCAGGCCCCGAGCAGTTGCGGCAAATTCTTGAGCGGGCCGATTGCCTGGCGAGTGCAAGCAAGGTGTCCGAGACCCTGGATCGCATGGCCGGTCAGATACAAGAAGACTACGCCGGTCGTATTCCGGTGCTGGTGGGTGTGATGGTCGGTGGTGTCATGCCCCTGGCCTGGTTGGCGCAGCGTCTGGAGATGCCAGTGCAGTTGGATTACCTGCACGCGACGCGTTACAGAAGTGGCACACGCGGTGGAGAGTTGCACTGGCTGGCGCGGCCAAGGGAAAACCTTAATGATCGAGATGTGATTATCGTTGATGACATCCTGGACGAGGGGGTTACCCTGGCGGCGGTAAAGGATGCCCTGTTGCGTGAAGGGCCTCGCAGTATCCGCATTGCAGTGCTGGTAAACAAGATGCATGACAGGAAAGTTGCCGGTCTGGTCGCCGACTACATTGGTCTGGAGGTGCCCGACCGTTATGTTTTCGGCTGCGGCATGGATTACCAGGAATATTTTCGACAGCTTCCGGCAATTTACGCGCTGGTGGAGGACTAATGAATCAATCTACTGGTCCCGGCACACCCTGTGAAGTGGCTATTATTGGTGGCACCGGCCTGACCGGTCTGCAGGATATGCAGAACCTAAGACATGAGTTGATCACCACGCCTTACGGCGAGGCCTCTGGCCCATTGAGCCACGGGGTATTGTGGGGTCAGCCCGTGATATTTTTGCCGCGCCATGGTTACGGCCACACCATTCCGCCCCACAAGGTCAATTACCGGGCCAATCTATGGGCCCTCAGACAGGCGAACGTAGGGCGGGTTATTGCGGTTAATGCCGTGGGGATAATTCGGCCCGGCATTGAGCCGGGTTCATTGATGATGCCGGATCAGATACTGGACTATACCTACGGACGCGAACACACCTACTTTGATGGGACTGGTGAGCCCCTGATGCATGTGGATTTCACGCAACCTTATTGCGAGCAAATGCGCGGCATATTCAGGGACGCTGCCGAGCAAGCGGGCATTTACCTGGTGGACAAGGGCTGTTATGGGGCCACTCAGGGCCCACGCCTGGAAACCGCCGCGGAAATCGACCGCATGGAACGCGATGGCTGTGACCTGGTAGGAATGACCGGTATGCCGGAGGCCGCGCTGGCACGAGAACTGGGCATGAGATATGTGTGCATAGCGCTGGTCGTGAATCATGCAGCAGGCAGGGCAGAGACCGGCATCCATGCCCAGATGGATGCCTTCCTGGATTTGTCCATGGAGCGGCTTGAAGGCTTGCTCAAGGCGAGTTTGCCCGGGGTGTGCGCCCATGCCGCGGGTTAACCCTGGGCGAAGGTTCCGCGAGCCCTGGGTGGCGATCAAAAGCGCTGCTGCGGCTTTCGCCAGAGGTGTTACACTTTTCGTTCCTCGAGTCGAGTCAAGTCAGGTTTATGGGAATACCAGTACTATCCAGTGTTGAGCCAGGGGTGGGTGATGAATCGGTTACCGCCGTTGACCAGGCCCAATTTTGTGGAACAACGCCCCCCTCTCCGGGATTGCCCCCGGAGTTGCCGAGCGCCGGGCCCGACGGCTTCGATCTGTCCTCGCCTGCCCTGTACCTGAATCGGGAGCTAACCTGGCTGAACTTCTGCTGGCGTGTATTGCACCAGGCCGAAGATGCCAGATTGCCACTGCTTGAGCGCCTGCGTTTTGTTGCGATTGTCGGTTCCAATCTCGATGAATTCCTGATGAAACGCATTGGCGGCCTGAAGCAGCAAATCGGGGCGGGCTTGCGCAAGCTGACCGAGGACGGTCGGACACCTGAGCGCCAGATGCAGGAGTGCATGGTATTGGTGGACGCATTGCGTGCCCGCCAGCGTGAACTGCTGTCCCTGTTGCGTGATCAACTGAGTGTGCATGGCATCGTTCTGGCTGATTACACGGATTTGGATGAGGACCAGCGAGCCTGGTTGCGTCAGCATTTCATCAGCAATATTTTCCCGCTGGTAACACCACAGGCTTCTGATCCGGCACACCCGTTTCCTTTTGTGTCCAACTTGTCAGTGAATTTGCTGGTCACACTGAGGGGGCCGGACGGGTCAGCCCTGTTGAACCGGGTCAAGGCGCCGATAGGGCCGGATATTCCCGGTCTGATTAAAGTGGCTGACAAGGATGTTTTCGTCGTGCTTGAACAGGTTATCGCAAACAACCTGGACTTGTTGTTTCCGGGCATGTCGATAGAAAGTTGCGAATTCTTCAGGGTCATACGCAATGCGAATACCGAGAGCAACGCGGAAAAGGCGGACGACCTGCTGGCCATGATTGAATCTGAATTGCGTAACAGGCATTTCGCGCCTGTCGTATGCATGGACGTTGTTAGCGGCATGAGTGAGGAGCACCGGGGATTTCTTGCAGCGGAGCTTGGTCTAAAGGAACAATCGGCGGATGTGACGGAAGTGGGGGCACCGCTGGATCGACATGGTTTTATTGACTTATCCAATCTGGATTATCCGGAACTGCGCTACCCGCCTCATCACCCTATTGATCATCCCGATTTGCCACAGGACAAGAATATCTTTCACAGCATTCGCGAAAAGGGATCTGTGCTCCTGCATCACCCATACGAGTCTTTCAGCTCGTCTATAGAACGATTTCTCAAG
>JAPHSC010000352.1 GCA_026193125.1 Gammaproteobacteria bacterium | reverse complement strand
CTGATCAACGGGAAGGCTTCGGGCGGTTAGGTTCTATCGTAATTTGTGGCCTGAACAGGGGCCGCGTCTGCGGCCCCTGTGCCAAGAAGGGAATGGAAGGACATCCAGCTTGGGGTATCATAGCCGGGGTTTGGCTTGTTTCAGGTGTCCTGATGGTGAAAAAGATTTCGACCGCCGTTTTTCCAGTGGCAGGCCGCGGTACCCGGTTTCTCCCAGCCACCAAATCCTCACCAAAGGAAATGCTGCCGATAGTCGACAAACCACTGGTGCAATATGCGGTGGAGGAGGCCGTCGAGGCAGGCGCGACCAAAATCGTATTTGTGACCGGTCGCCATAAGCGGGCGATAGAGGATCACTTCGACAACGACTTTGAACTGGAACGCGAGCTTGAGCAACAGGGCAAGGATGAGTTGCTGCAGCTGCTGCGTGAGACCGTTCCCCCTGGTGTTATTTTCGTGTCCGTTAGGCAACCCGCGCCACTGGGTCTGGGACATGCCGTGCTATGTGCCGAGGGCGTGGTGGGTGACGAGCCCTTCTTTGTCCATCTGCCGGATGATTTGATCCGTGGCGATGTATCCTGCCTGGCGCAAATGCGACAGGTTTACGAGGCTACAGGATGCAGTGTAATAGCAACTGAGCAGGTACCCAGGGAGCATACAGATCGTTATGGTATCGTCGCCTTGGAAGATGCAGCGGCGAATCCGTCCAGGATCACCCAGATTGTTGAGAAACCGCGACCTGACGAGGCGCCATCGACCCAGGCGGTGGTGGGGAGATATATTCTCACACCGGCCATTTTTGACTTGCTACGCACTACCGGCAGGGGAGCGGGCGGTGAAATTCAGTTGACCGACGCCATTTCGGACCTGTTGGGGAAAGAATCCGTGTATTCCTACAGCTTCACGGGCACTCGCTATGATTGTGGCAACAAGCTTGGGTTTCTGCGCGCAACAGTGGAAATTGCATTGTCAGACCCGGAGATTGGGAGCGATTTTCGCGATTTGCTGGCGAAAATTCTTGCGGCTAAAGACGGAAGTAACCGTTAGCACGGCTTTGCCTGGTGTGATTCAGGGCACTTGGTAGTGGAACTTGGGGCGCTGTGATCAGCCGCTTGGACGTGGTGCCCTCGACGGCATCGCAATGTGGCATCAGGACAGCACCGGCTGGAACTGGAATTCCCTTCCTGGTCAGTGCCAGTGGAAACAAGTCGCCGCAAAAGTAAAAGCCCCGTCCACTGGGACGAGGCTTTTGAATTTGGCTCCCTGGGCCGGACTCGAACCAGCGACCAATTGATTAACAGTCAATCGCTCTACCAACTGAGCTACCAGGGAACTGTATCCAACGGCATGCCGATGAAGGGCCGAGATTTTGCCTTGCCGGTCCCGGCAAGTCAAGGTAATGGTCGCTAAAACGCCCTATTCGCGCAAAACGCTATCCAAGGCACTGTTTTAGACGTTCCATGGCGTCACTCAGGGTCTTGAAATCCAGCGCGTAGGACAGCCGAAGATAGCCGGGAGCGCCAAATGCTGATCCTGGCACGAAGGCCAGACCGGCTTCCATCAGGAGGTGCTCGGCGAGCTGCATGTCATCCTCGACGCCCGGCGTATTCTCGATAGCCTCGCGCACGTCAGGGAAGGCGTAAAACGCTCCATCGCTGGGTAAACACGTTACCCCGTTTACATTGTTCAAGCTGTTCACCACAAAATCGTGACGCTCCTTGAACGCCCCGGCCATGAGGCCGAGGCAGGACTGATCGCCCGTCAGGGCTGCCACCGCCGCCTTTTGGGAAATAGAGCACGGGTTTGAGGTACTCTGGCTTTGCACCTTCTTCATGGCCTTGACTATCGCCTCTGGACCGCCGCAGTAGCCGATGCGCCAACCTGTCATGGCATAGCATTTGGATACGCCGTTGATGGTTACGGTACGGCTATATAGCTGGGGGCAGGCTTGAGCGAAGCTCACGAAGGGCTCTTTGCCCCAGTAAATGTGCTCATACATGTCGTCGGTGGCGATAATGACATTGGGAAAGTTGTTCAGGATTTCGCCCAGCGCGATCAATTCCCTACGGCTGTATACCACGCCGGTAGGATTGCTGGGGGTGTTGAAAATCAGCATCCGTGTCTTGGAATTAAGAGCCTGGGCCAGTTGCTCGGGTGTAATCTTGAAGCCTTGTTCAGCGCCGGCAAATACGGAGACCGGTGTGGCGTCGCAGAGCAATACGATATCCGGGTAGGAAACCCAATAGGGCGCCGGTATAACCACTTCGTCCCCGGCCCCGAGTACTGCCTGACAAAGGTTGAATATTGTCTGTTTGGCGCCGGTGGATACCAGGATCTGGTCCAGGTGATACTCCAACTCGTTGTCACGTCTAAATTTTTCTATGACCGCCTTTTTAAGTTCTACTATTCCATCCACAGCTGTGTACTTTGTAAATCCATCCTGGATGGCCTGGATAGCGGCCTGCTTGATGTGCTCCGGGGTATCAAAATCAGGTTCGCCTGCGCCTAAACCGATGACATCGTGCCCGGCAGCCTTGAGTTCCGCTGCACGCATCGTCACGGCGATGGTCGGAGAGGGTTTAATACGCTTTACTCGCTCGGAAATGGGTAGAATCACAAGTTTGGCTCCTGCTGCGCACTCCCGAATGGAAGCTCGGTAATGGTACGGGAAAGCGTGGGCGCTGCCAATTGAGTTTTCGAGCGGGTGGAAAGTGTCTGAAAGGTTTCAACTTGTTTCCAATTACCTTCCCGCGGGTGACCAACCCGAGGCCATCCTGGCCTTGGAGGAGGGGCTTGATTCGGGTCTGGCCAGGCAAGCCTTGCTGGGTGTAACCGGTTCGGGCAAGACCTTCACGATGGCGAACATTATCCAGGAGAAGCAGCGACCAACCATAATTCTCGCCCACAACAAGACTCTTGCGGCCCAGCTCTATGGGGAGATGAAAGGCTATTTCCCCAACAATGCGGTTGAGTATTTCGTTTCCTACTATGACTACTATCAGCCTGAGGCCTACGTTCCGTCGTCCGACACGTTTATCGAGAAAGATTCCTCGATAAACGCCCATATTGAGCAGATGCGTTTATCCGCCACCAAGGCTCTACTGGAGCGCAGGGATGTCATTATTGTTGCCACAGTTTCTGCAATATATGGGCTGGGGGACCCTACCGCCTATCTAAGCATGGTCCTGCACCTGGTACGACGAGACAAGGTGGATCAGCGGCGTATCCTGAGACGCCTTGCCGAGATGCAGTATGCCCGCAACGATATCGATTTTGGTCGCGGTACCTACCGGGTACGGGGTGACGTTATTGACGTCTTTCCGGCGGACTCTGAGCGCGAAGCTATACGAATCGAGCTGTTTGATGATGAGATCGAAGCTTTGTCGCATTTTGATCCCCTGACCGGAGAGGTGCTGCGCTCGATACCGCGCCTTACCATCTACCCCAAGACACATTACGTGACTCCCAGGGACGTTTTGCTCAAGGCTGTGGACCAGATTAAAGATGAGTTGCGAGATCGGCTGACCCAGCTGCGTGATAACGGCAAATTGCTTGAGGCGCAACGTTTGGAGCAGCGCACCCAATTTGATCTGGAGATGATCAACGAACTGGGATATTGCTCCGGTATCGAAAATTACTCGCGCTACTTGTCGGGTCGCGAACCGGGTGAACCGCCACCCTGCCTGTTTGACTACTTACCGCCTGATGCGCTGCTGGTGGTAGATGAAAGCCACGCTACCATTCCTCAGCTGGGGGCTATGTACAAGGGCGACAGGTCGCGTAAGGAAACTTTGGTGGAGTACGGGTTTCGTTTGCCTTCGGCCTTGGATAATCGTCCCCTGAGATTTGACGAGTGGGAGAAGTTAGCTCCCCAGGCCTTGTTTGTCTCGGCAACCCTGGGCAAATATGAATACGAGCATTCCGATCAAGTAGTCGAGCAAGTGGTCCGCCCGACTGGTTTGCTGGATCCGGTGGTTGAAATTCGACCAGTGGCTACGCAGGTGGACGATGTGCTTTCAGAAATACGCAAGCGAGCAGCGCAGGACGAGCGAATACTGATCACCACACTGACGAAGCGCATGGCGGAGGACTTGACCGAGTACCTGGAGGAACATGGAGCACGGGTACGCTACCTGCACTCGGATATTGATACGGTTGAACGCACCGAGATTATCCGTGATCTTCGCCTGGGAGAATTCGATGTCCTGGTAGGGATCAACCTCCTAAGGGAAGGGCTGGACATGCCCGAGGTGTCACTCGTGGCTATCCTGGATGCGGACAAGGAAGGTTTTCTGAGGTCGACGGGATCGCTCATCCAGACTATAGGCCGCGCGGCGCGAAACGTGAATGGAAGGGCGATTTTGTACGCAGATCGGGTAACCGGATCGATGGAAAGAGCCCTGGGTGAGACCAACCGTCGTCGCGAGAAGCAGATTGCCTATAACATCGAGCACAATATTACGCCACGATCCATACGCAAGGCGGTTACCGATATCATGGAGGGAGCCAGGAGCGGGGCGCCCGTCCCGGGTCGTCAGAAAGTTGCGGAGGAGCATGGTTTGTACCGGCACATGACGCCCGCTCAGCTGGCCAAACGCATGCAGCAACTTGAAAAGCAGATGTTCAAGCATGCCCGTGATTTGGAGTTCGAGGAGGCTGCCAGACTGCGTGATGAGATCGAAACCTTGCGAAAAATGGAATTTGGGCCTGAAGGACAGAGGATTTAGCAAAATTAATACACCAAACAGGGCGATTCGCTCTTGTCATATCCACCTCTCTCGGCTATCTTTGTCGACCCTCGAAGACGAGGTTGTAGGCGCGTAGCTCAGTGGTAGAGCACTACCTTGACATGGTAGGGGTCGCCAGTTCAATCCTGGCCGCGCCTACCAAAGGCTTTCTGAAGGGCGATCTCGTTTGAGCTCGCCCTTTTTTTCATGTTTGGAGACGTCTGATGCCCTTGATCAGTTTGCCTGATGGCAGCCAGCGACAGTTCGATCAGCCAGTCTCGGTTCTGGCAATTGCCCAGGACATTGGCCCCGGTCTGGCACGTGCCACCCTGGCCGCTGAAGTGAACGGCAAGCTGGTCGATGCCTCTTACGTAGTGGCGGAAGATGCTTCAATAGCCATCGTGACTCCCAAGGATCCCAAGGGTCTGGAGGTTATCAGGCACTCTACCGCTCACTTGTTGGCCCAGGCGGTCAAGCAACTCTATCCGTCGGCACAAGTAACGATCGGGCCGGTCATCGAGGATGGGTTTTATTACGATTTCGCCTTCGAAAGAGCGTTCACCCCGGAAGATTTGCAGGCCATCGAGGCCCGCATGACGGAGTTGGTTGAGCAGGATCTGGTTGTCAGTCGTCGCGTCATGGCAAGGGATGACGCGGTCGCGCACTTCCAGGCCATGGGTGAGGAATATAAGGCGAAAATTATTGGCGATATTCCCCAGGGCGACGAGATCAGCCTGTATGGCCAGGGTGATTTTGAGGATCTATGCCGCGGACCGCATGTCCCGAGGACCGGTGTATTAGGGGCATTCAAGCTGATGAAGGTGGCAGGCGCCTACTGGAAGGGCAAGTCTGAAAACGAAATGCTCCAGCGAATTTACGGCACCGCCTGGCCGGATAAAAAGTCGCTGAACGCTTATCTGACCCGTCTGGCTGAGGCGGAAAAGCGCGACCACCGACGGATCGGGCAAAAGCTGGACCTGTTCAGCTTGCAGGAGGAGGCAGGCGGAGGGCTGGTGTTCTGGCATCCCAAGGGTGCCCGAATTCGCCGTGCGATCGAGGATTTCTGGCGTGACCGGCATGTAGCCGCTGGATATGAGTTGCTTTACACCCCACACATCGCCTTGCAGACCCTGTGGGATACGTCAGGACATACAGATTTTTATCGTGAATCCATGTACCGGCCCATGGAGGAAGACAATCAACTGTATCAACTGAAGCCGATGAATTGCCCCTTCCACGTGCTGATATACAAGAATACTCTGCGCTCTTACCGGGAACTGCCCATGCGCTGGGCGGAACTGGGAACAGTTTACCGGCATGAAATGTCGGGTGCATTACATGGCTTGATGAGGGTGCGTGGCTTTACCCAGGATGACGCCCATGTGTTTTGCACTGAGGCCCAGATAGAGGCCGAGATACTCGAGATATTGGACCTGACCCTGGACATCCTGGGGTCATTTGGCTTTGAGAACTACGAGATTGTTTTGTCTACCCGTCCAGAAAAGTCGGTGGGTTCGGACGAAATTTGGGACAAGGCTACCGGCGCCTTGCGCGCGGCGCTGCAAAATAGAGGTCTTAGCTACGGAGTAGACGAGGGCGGTGGCGCCTTTTATGGCCCAAAGATCGATATCAAGATCGAGGATGCTATCGGTCGAAGCTGGCAGTGCTCAACGGTGCAGCTTGATTTCAATCTGCCGGAGCGCTTTGGCATGGAATATGTGGCTGATGACGGATCCCGCCGACGCCCAATCATGATCCACAGGGCCCTCTTGGGTTCCCTTGAGCGCTTTTTCGGTATTTTGGTCGAACATTATGAGGGCCGGTTCCCACTTTGGCTGGCGCCGGTACAGGCGGTAGTCCTCAATATTACCGATCGACAGGCTGATTATGCCGTCAAGATAGCCGATTCCCTTAGAAAACAGGGGTTTCGCATGGAATCGGACTTGAGAAATGAGAAGATTGGCTATAAAATCCGCGAACACACAATACAACGGATTCCGTACCTGCTCGTCGTGGGCGATAAGGAGATGGAATCCGGACTGGTGGCCGTGCGCACGCGAGAGGGCGACGACCTTGGGCAAATGAGTGTTGAAGCACTCGCCCAGAGGTTGCAGTCTGAGTCTGCGAGTCGCGGCCGTAACTGATTTTGGAGGACTGAAATATCGCTGCGTCAAAACGGGCCCGTCGTAATGAGGAGATCACCGCGAACACGGTTCGGGTGATTGATGATGAGGGAGAGCAGAAGGGAGTGATGTCGCTGAATGAAGCGCTTGAGCTTGCTTCGGAGTCAACACTGGACCTGGTTGAAGTTTCTCCTAATGCAGAGCCCCCCGTTTGCCGAATCATGGACTTCGGAAAATATATTTTCGAACAAAAGAAGAAGTCCCAGTCGACCAAGGGCAAGCAGAAACAGGCGCAGGTTAAAGAGGTTAAATTTCGTCCGGGCACGGACGAGGGTGATTATCAGGTAAAGCTGAGAAACCTGAAGAAATTCCTCGACAATGGAGACAAGGCGAAGGTTACCTTGCGTTTCCGTGGTCGAGAGATGGCGCACCGGGAACTCGGGCGCAAGTTGCTGGACAGAGTCCGGCAGGATTTGGAGGAAGTGGGCACAGTTGAGCAGCTTCCCCTGATGGAAGGGCGCCAGATGATCATGGTGCTAGGACCTAAAAAGAAGTGAGTTGGTAAACGTTTGCCACTCCGCCTGACCCGGGAAAAATCCTGACAGGGCTATTAGAAACGGAGATAGAAAATGCCGAAGATGAAAAGTAATCGCGGCGCGGCGAAGCGTTTTCGCCGTACCGGGTCGGGCGGCTTCAAGCGAGGCCAGTCCCACTTGAGACATATCCTTACCAAGAAGTCGACCAAACGGAAGCGCCACTTGCGCGCAGCTGCGCAGGTTGCCGAGAGCGATGTGCCGATGGTGCGTCGCATGCTGCCGTTTAGTTAGGGGGTATGGGAAATGTCTAGAGTAAAACGTGGAGTTACCGCCAAGGCCAGGCACAAGAAAGTGCTGGATAAGGCGAAAGGTTATTACGGTGCCCGTAGCAAGGTCTATCGGGTTGCAAAACAGGCTGTTACCAAGGCAGGTCAGTATGCCTACCGTGATCGCCGCCAGCGCAAGCGTCAATTCAGGGCGCTGTGGATCGCTCGTATCAATGCTGGCGCTCGTGGACACGGCCTGTCATATAGCAAGCTGATGCATGGGTTGCAGGTGGCGGGGATCGAGATTGATCGTAAGGTCCTGGCTGATCTGGCTGTACACGATGACGCGGCTTTTGGTGCGATTGTTGAACAGGCAAAGGCCAGCCTCGCTGTTTAACCCCGGGTAGTCTGTTCGCAGCAACCTGGAGTTCGTGCAAGTCAAGAGAGGGGAAGGCCGTTTGGCTTTCCCCTTTTTTTGTTTTCTGACCTTTATTTTTTGGAGACGCCTGTGAGCGAGTTGACTCGCATAGTCGAGGAAGCCCTGCGTGAGATCGAAGCGGCTGCAGATCTGCCTGCGTTGGATCAACTGCGAGTACAGTACTTGGGAAAGAAAGGACTGATCTCGCTGCAGATGAAAACGCTGGGTGCATTGGCGGCCGAGGAACGCCCACTTTTTGGCAAGTTGATAAATGAGGCCAAGGAAGAAGTGGCGAGCCGCATTGCGACTCGCAGGAAAATCCTCGAGTCGCAGGAGCTTGAGGCACGGCTGGCAAGCGAAAAGGTGGATGTCACCCTTCCCGGCCGGGGCCGTGTTCCAGGGGGAATGCACCCCGTTAGTCGATCCATGCGCAGAATAGAAACG
>JAPHSC010000291.1 GCA_026193125.1 Gammaproteobacteria bacterium | reverse complement strand
CTCCACTCTAGCCGGACAGTGGCTTCAGGTTGTGATATCGCTTGCCTGCCATACGTGCAGGTGGGCAACACCGGCCGCATTCGCGGCCCGCCCAATATAGACAGGTGACCCTGCCCAAGGGTTGTTGTAGCATCGCCCGATCGGATTCTCCCGGGGATCCGGGTGGCCGCCCGACCAGAATCGGTCAGCCGGTACGAGTTGTCACCGTGCAGGACGATCATCAAGGGTTGATCTCTGCAACAGTCCCACAGGGCGGAATTAGATGGAACATTACGGATTTCTGACGGTCATCCCTACCCTGATCGTGCTGACCCTTGCAGTGCTCACCCACCGACCCATTGAGTCTTTGATCGCCGGATCGATCGCCGGTTTGCTGATGCTGGATCCCGGCAACGTCCTCATAGGTCTCAAGGACAATGCTATCGCCGTTCTGGTGGACCCGGACGTGGCCTGGGTCATCCTGGTCTGTGGCCTCATGGGCAGCCTGATCGGGCTGCTGATTCGGACCGGTGCAACCGGTGCGTTTACCGATGCAATGACCGCACGGATCGAAACACGCAGCTCGGCGCTGATGCACACCTGGGTACTGGGTCTGTTGATGTTCGTGGACGACTACCTGAACTCACTGGCAGTAGCTTCGTCGATGCGCAAGATCACCGACAAGTTCCGCGTGTCCCGGGAAATGCTGTCTTACATCGTGGATTCCACCGCCGCCCCGGTCAGCGTGATCGTGCCAATTTCCACCTGGGCGGTGTTTTTCGGCGCCCTGCTTGAATCCAATGGCCTGGCCGAAGACGGCAAGGGTCTGTATGTGTACATCCAGGCCATTCCCTACATGTTCTACGCGTGGATCGCGGCGGCCATCGTACCACTGGTGATCTACAACAAGATTCCGCCCATGGGTCCCATGCGCAAGGCGGAGAGACGCGCGCAGGAAACCGGCCAGACCATCCCGCCCGGCTCCGAGCACACCGAGCTGTCCAACAAGGCGATTCAGGAAAAGGAAGGCGTGAAACGCAGCTCCTGGAACTTCGCCATGCCCATGTTGAGCCTGGTGTTCTTCACCTGGTACTTCGAGGTGGATTTCCTCAAGGGAATTTTTGTCACCCTGTTCCTGATGATGGGCATGATTCTGGCGACCCGCACCCTGACCATGAACGACACCTTCGACACCGCCATCGACGGCTTCAAGACCATGATCGAGCCCCTGGCCGTGCTTGTGTCAGCATTCATCTTCAAGAACGTGAATGATTCCCTGGGTCTGACCACCTATGCCATCGACATGATCCAGCCGGTGGTTACTGCGGGCACCCTGCCGGTAGTGATTTTCTTCACCATGGCGTCCATCTCGTTTGCCACGGGCTCAAACTGGGGAGTGTTTGTAATTGTGCTGCCCATCGTGGCCAGCCTCGGTCAGGCGCTGGGCGCCGACATGACGCTGCTTATTGGCGCCACCCTGTCCGCCAGCACCTTCGGCAGCCATGCCTGCTTTTACTCAGATGCCACGGTACTTACCGCCCAGGCCTCGGGCCTCAGTTCTTATCAGCACGCCATAACGCAGCTGCCGTACACCCTGGTAGCAGCCACCATCGCGGGTTTGCTGTACCTGTTGTTCGGCAACTTCGCGGCTATCAGCGCGATGTTCTAATGGGTTGTTGATTGACTATGGAACGCGCAGGCAGGGCGCTCGTGGGCCCCGCCCGCACTTTCCCAACTAGCGATCCGGGCGAGCCAGTTCCTCGTCAATCATGGCCTTCAGCTGTTGCGCGCCGACTGCCCCGGACACCATGCGTCCGTTGATGAAGGTAGCGGGTGTCCCGGTTACGCCCAGCACCTGGGCATCCTGCATATCGCGATCCACGCGGGCAGCCGCCCGGCCCGACTGCATACACTCGTTAAATGCCTTCATGTCGAGGTTCATGCTTTCAGCAACGCTCTTGATACCGTCACCCCTGAGGGCCTGCTGGTGATTAAAAAACGAGTTGTGCATGTCCCAGAAGCGACCCTGTTCATCGGCGCACAAGGAAGCCTCAGCAGCCTCGCGAGCCTTGTCGTGGATATCCAGGGGAAACTGGCGATAGACGAGGCGAACCTTGTCTCCGTAGGTCTTCACGATGTCCTGTAATACCGGGTAGATAGTGACGCAATAGGGACACTGGAAATCAGAAAATTCGACCAGCGTGACCGGCGCGTCCTGGTTACCCAGCGAGGGACCGATGGCATCAACCGGCAGGCGGAAAGGTTGCATGAAGGTTTCGGCCTTGTAACGCTTCTGCAGTCCGCTTAGATACTCGGAATACGCTGTCTGCATACGTTGCTGCGAGAGGTACTGGCGAATTTTCTCGCTGAGTTGTTCCTTGCTGCCCTGGATACGAGACTTGTTGGCCTCGTAGAACTCGTCAACATCGGCATCGCTGACGCTGTCCACTGCCAGGCTATCCAGCAACTTTTCACGCGTACT
>JAPHSC010000009.1 GCA_026193125.1 Gammaproteobacteria bacterium | reverse complement strand
GCGTTCGGGAGTAGAAATAAAGGCGGTATTCACCTACTCAGATGATCCGGGCGAGGCCCAGTGGTTTGGCTCCGTTGCCGAGCTGGCGGCGCGGCATGGCATTCCAACCTTTGCTCCCGATGACATCAATCATCCTCTATGGGTGGAAAAAATCCGGGGCTACGCCCCCGACTACCTGTTTTCCTTCTACTACAGAGATATGTTCAAGAAATCCATCCTGGACATTCCAAAAGTAGCCTGCCTGAATTTGCATGGCTCGCTGTTGCCCAAGTACCGGGGCAGGGCGCCAGTCAACTGGGTACTCGTGAACGGCGAGACTGAAACCGGCGTCACCCTGCACCACATGACCACCCGTGCCGATGACGGGGATATCGTTTGCCAGGCGAAGCTCGCGATCGCAAATGAGGATACGGCAAAGTCGCTGAACGGGAAGCTCACCGAATTGGCTGGTCGCATGCTGGATGAGCACTTGCCGACGATTCTTGCCGGCAAGGCCAAGCGCACTCCGCAGGATGCAACCAAGGCAAGCATGTTTGGCGGACGTAGTCCTGCGGATGGCGCCATAGACTGGTCCGCCTCGGCCGCGCAGGTACGTAACCTGGTGCGCGCAGTGACCCGTCCTTATCCTGGCGCGTTCACTTACCGCGGAACCACCAAGCTGATGGTATGGCAAGGCAAGGTTGTGAAAGCTGCTGGCGGGGACGCGAGCCCTGGCACGGTGATCAATACCAAGCCCCTGACCGTGATGTGCGGTAAGGACGCGCTTGAAATCGAACTGGGCCAACCGGAAGGCGGATTGTTTACCAACGGCGAAGGTCTTGTCAGTGAACTGAATCTGGCGATAGGAACGCGCATCGGTCCAGAACCTTCACGCAGAAGCGGCCCTGCCCGTAAAACCCGGGTGCTGATCCTGGGTGTGAATGGTTTTATTGGCAATGCGCTTACCGAGCGCTTGCTGGAGGCCGGCACCTACGAAATACACGGTATGGATCTCAACGTGGAGGCGATTTCCCGTTTTCTCGATCACCCGGATTTTTATTTTCATGAGGGTGATATTTCCATCCAGCGCGACTGGATCGAGTATCACGTCAAGAAATGCGATGTCATCCTGCCGCTGGTGGCGATTGCTACACCCATCGAATATACGCGCAATCCGCTGCGCGTATTTGAGCTCGATTTCGAAGAGAACCTGCGTATCGTTCGCTACTGCGTGAAGTACAACAAGCGGGTAATTTTCCCGTCCACCTCCGAGGTGTACGGGATGTGCGACGATGATTCCTTTGACGAGGACAATTCGCGCCTTATCCTTGGTCCGATCAGCAAGCAGCGCTGGATTTACTCCTGCAGCAAGCAGCTGCTGGATCGCGTGATCTGGGCTTATGGCAAGTCACGCAACCTGCGCTTCACCCTGTTCCGTCCTTTCAATTGGCTGGGACCGCGTCTGGATACCCTGGATTCGGCCCGTATTGGCAGCTCTCGCGCTATCACCCAGCTGATTTTGAACCTGGTGGAGGGAACCCCTATACAGCTGGTGGACGGTGGTAGTCAGAAGCGTTGCTTTACTGATGTATCGGAGGGTATCGAATGCCTGTTCAGGTTGATTGCCAATGAAGCCGGCAATTGCGATGGCGAAATCGTCAATATCGGGAACCCGCATAACGAGGCCAGCATTCTCGAGCTTGCGAACATTCTTTTGGAAGAGTTCGACAAGCACCCCTTGCGCAGCGAGTTTCCGGCCTTTGCCGGTATGCATGCGATCGAGAGTCATCGTTACTACGGTGACGGCTACCAGGACGTGCGACACAGGCGTCCGAGTATCAAGAATGCCGGAAGATTGGTCGGTTGGGAGCCCCATATTATGCTGCGCGAGTCGGTAAGCGTTACCCTGGATTTCTTCCTGCGCGAATATATCGAGAAGCGCGATGCCTTGCAGGCACTGGAGCACAAGGCTTCCGGCAAAGCCTGATCGAATATTGTGAATTCCGGCACCACACCCAGGTACGCAGGACTGCGTATCGATGTCGACACCTTCCGCGGTACTCGCGACGGGGTGCCAGAGTTATTGCGGCTGCTGGAGAAATACGGCATCCATGGGTCGTTTTTCTTTTCAGTAGGCCCTGACAATATGGGTCGGCATTTGTGGCGGCTGATCAGACCGGACTTTCTGAGGAAGATGCTCCGCAGTAAGGCACCCAACCTCTATGGTTGGGATATTCTGCTACGCGGTACCTTGTGGCCGGGAACCATAATAGGTGATCGCCTGGCTCCCGTCATTCAAGACACGGCGAGGGCAGGGCACGAGGTCGGTATACATGCCTGGGACCACCATGCCTGGCAGATGCGCTCTGACGATATGAGTGACGAGGATCGCAGCCGGCATATCAGCCTGGGTATCAGAAAGCTGGAGGAAATCCTGGGGTCGCCGGTCAGGTGTTCCGCGGCCGCGGGTTGGAAATGCACCGAGGCCACACTGATCGACAAGGAGGCCTACGGGATGACCTATCACAGCGATTGCCGTGGTGAAACGATTTTTCGCCCGCTCGTGGACGGCAAGCCCATGACTCCCCAGATCCCGGCAACCCTGCCCACCTACGACGAAATGGTGGGCCGGGATGGCGTAAGTGACGAGAACTTCAATCAAGTCATGCTGGACATGATAAAGGGCGGACAGTTGAATGTACTCACCGTCCACGCCGAGGTCGAGGGCATAGCCAAGAAAGAAATGTTTGATCAGTTTCTTGCCAGCGCCCGCGACCAAGATATTCAATTAGTGCCGATGGGTCGTTTGCTACCTCCCATGGAGCAAATCCCCACAGCAAGAATCGTGCAGGGAAAGGTAGCAGGACGCGAGGGTGTTTTTTGCCTGCAGGAAACGATCTGAACGAGCGGAGAAATTGATGCAGAAGATGCAAGCCACTGGTGACCTGGATCAACGCGACAGCAGGCGTGCCGCGATAGCCCTGCTCGGACTGTTTTTAGCTCTCTTTATACTGAGCCTGTTTGGCAGGCCATTGTTCATACCCGACGAGGTTCGGTATGCCGAGATCGCACGGGAAATGATCGTGCATGGCAACTGGATCGTTCCACGTCTGGATGGTTTGTTGTATTTTGAAAAACCGCCCCTGGGTCATTGGCTGAATGCCATGTCCTTGTTCCTGTTTGGCGAGAACGAATTTGCTGTTCGCTTTGCCAGCGCGATTGCCGCCGGTAGCACAGCGCTGATTGCCTACGTGCTCAGCCGCCGGTTTTTTCAAAGCCAACGCACAGCGCTGCTGGCGGTTTTTATCTACCTGACCTTTTTCGAGATTCAGGTAGTAGGAACCATGAGTGTGCTCGACAGCATATTCACCCTGGTACTCAATGCAGGTATCGCCGCGATAGTCCTCGCGGCTATGGCCGGGAACAGAGAGGGCCAAACACGTTGGTTGTTGGTCGGGGGAGGTCTGCTGGGGCTGGCCTTTCTGGCCAAGGGGTTCCTGGCGTTTGTCGTGCCGGGACTGGTGTTGGGAGCATGGCTGCTGTGGCAGAGAAATTTCGACCTGTTACTCAAGCGCAGTTGGCTCGCCGTGCTTGCCGCCATCGTGGTTGTGGCCCCCTGGGCCATTGCCATTCACCTGCAGCAGCCGGATTTCTGGCGCTATTTTGTCGTGGTGGAACACTTGCAGCGTTTTGCGGCTGAGAATGCCCAGCACAAGGCACCCATCTACTATTTCGTGGTGGCGCTACCGGTAGTGGCTTTCCCCTGGTTCTTCCTGTTGCCGTCGGCCCTCAAGGGCATTCGAGCCACACCCGGAGACGCCAGCCTGAGGTCGGCACGTGTCTTTTTGGCGCTGTGGGTCCTGCTGCCGTTAGCCTTCTTTTCCATCGCCAGCGGCAAACTGATTACTTATATTCTGCCGTGCTTCCTGCCATTCGCGATCTTGATGGCACATGGTCTGGATCAGAGCCTGTCCGGGAAGGTCGATACTCGGCGCTGGACGCGAGCAGGTTTGGTGTTGATTGCTTTGGGATTTTTGGCAGGTCTGGCCGGGCTGCTGGTGGCGCAATGGGGGCTGTTGGGCGAGGCGCCTTTCCAGGCGGACGAGTTGGGCAAGTTTACTGTCCTGGCGGCTAGCCTTGCGCTTGCGGCAGGATTGTCAGTTGCGGCGGTATTCTTCCGCACCACGTTTAAGCCTGTTCTGGCGGCGGGTATGGCCATCGCCCAGTTGGTCCTCGTATTGCAGTATGTACTGCCGGACGAGGTCATGCAGCACAAGGCACCCGGGGAATTCCTGGAAGGTATCGGAGCAAGCCTGCAGTCCGATACGCTGGTGATTACCAATGGATCCTTGCTGCGCGCAGTCTCGTGGCATTTGAAACGGGATGACGTATACGTGATTCAGAACAAGGGCGAGACTGCCTATGGCCTCGATGCGCCAGATGGCAAGGGTCGTTACCTTGAGCCTCCGGATCTGGCCAGGCTGCTCATGGAGAATGCGCAGCAACGCGATGTTCTGATCGTGTGCAAAAATCCCTGTCATCCTGAAACACTGCAGCATATACCCGCGGACGCTGAAGCGAGTTCCTACGGTAATTTTTACGCCCACCTGATTCGTAAAGTCCAGACGGCGCCCGTGCCTGAATGAAGACTGGAGCAGGGTCCGGGCACCATGACGTTAAGCACGAACATTCAAAGTTCCAGAGTGGCAGGGTAAGCAGCCGGACAAATTAATGGAATATCTGTATTTTGCTGTTGCAGTCTTGCTCATCACGGCCGGTCAGGTGCTGCAGAAGCTCGCCTCGGACAAGGTGGCGGGCCAGGACCCGATGCAATCAATAGCCATCAGA
Organism: Gammaproteobacteria bacterium; assembly: GCA_026193125.1. Lineage (GTDB taxonomy): Bacteria > Pseudomonadota > Gammaproteobacteria > Steroidobacterales > BM003 > CAKZML01. The sequence goes on along the minus strand of JAPHSC010000009.1, from coordinate 59 downwards.
TTTATTCGCTGCACCGAATTCTGGATTGCCATTGTTTGCCTGGGTCTGGGCACCCTGGT
>JAPHSC010000274.1 GCA_026193125.1 Gammaproteobacteria bacterium | reverse complement strand
CCGCAAAGTAGAGACCGGCAAGCTGCGCCGGGTACTGATGCCGCATGACCACGAGCATGTGTTGGGTGACTTCCATCTTGCCGGTGAACAGGAACTGGATTCCGCCGTACTGGCAGCAAGGCAAGCAAAGCCGGACTGGGAGAACGCCACCTGGGATGAGCGGGCTGCGGTTTTTTTGCGTGCAGCCGATTTGCTGGCCGGTCCCTACAGGGATGTGCTCAACGCGGCCACCATGCTCGGGCAATCCAAGAACGTGTTCCAGGCGGAAATTGATTCGGCTTGTGAGCTTATTGATTTTCTGCGGTTTAACGTCAGTTTCTACCAGCAGATCATGGCCCAACAGCCGATCTCCTCGCCCGGTGTCAAGAACTGGATGGAATACCGTCCGTTGGAAGGTTTTGTGCTGGCGATCACGCCATTCAATTTCACTGCCATCGCTGGCAATTTGCCTACGGCGCCGGCCTTGCTCGGCAATACGGTCATCTGGAAACCTTCCCACACGCAGATGTTTTCTGCTCACTTCCTGATGCAGTTACTGGAGGAGGCCGGTTTACCACCCGGCGTCATCAATATGGTCGGTGCGGAGGGTCGCAAGGCTGGCCCCGCATTGTTATCACAGCGCGATTTGGCCGGCGTGCATTTCACCGGTTCCACCGCTACTTTCGAATCCATATATCGTCACGTGGGTGAGAATATTTCCGGGTACGACTCCTATCCGAGGATCGTTGGTGAGACCGGCGGCAAGGATTTTGTTTTCGCTCATCCGTCAGCCGATCCAGAAGCCCTGGCAACGGCGCTGATCCGTGGCGCTTTCGAATACCAGGGACAAAAGTGCTCGGCCGCATCACGCGCCTACATACCGCGCAGTCTCTGGTCAGAGGTATGCGAGCGCCTGGTGGCGGAGATCAAGACTATCAAGATGGGTGACGTTCAGGACTTCGGAAATTTCATGAACGCGGTGATCGACGACCGCTCTTACAAGAATATCGTTGCCTACCTCGATCACGCCCGTAACCACGCGGATGCGGAAATCCTGGTTGGGGGTGGACATGACGAGAAGACCGGGTACTTCGTTGAGCCTACTGTCATTCTGACCAGTGATCCCCGGTATCGCAGTATGCGTGAGGAGATTTTTGGCCCCGTGCTCACCGTGTTTGTTTACGAGGACGCAAGCCTGGAAGAGACAATCCAGGCCTGTAACCAGGGATCGGCCTATGCGCTGACAGGCGCCGTATTTGCGCGAGACAGGCTGGCTGCGGCTGATATTTCCGCCAAGCTGCGTCACGCTGCCGGCAATTTTTATATCAATGATAAACCCACCGGAGCGGTGGTGGGGCAGCAGCCGTTTGGCGGGGCCAGGAAGTCTGGTACCAACGACAAAGCCGGCAGTATGTTGAATTTGTATCGCTGGTTGTCGCCGCGAACGGTCAAGGAGACCTTCGTGCCACCTACCGACTACCGGTATCCCTTCCTCAGTTAAGGGCGCAAGCGCGGGGCGACCGGACTTGCCGCGGCTTGAGCCCCGGCCCCGGCTGCGGTTCTCTAGCGTCCGGCTTTTTCCCTGGCAACTGCCCGGTAGCCAATGTCCTTACGGCAGTACATGTCTTCCCAGTCCACATCGGCCACCAGTCGGTACGCGCTGGCCTGGGCCTCACTGACGTCTTCTCCCAGGGCTACGGCACACAGCACGCGCCCGCCATTGGTCACAACCCTACCATTTTCCAGCCGGGTCCCTGCATGAAAAATCTTTTGCCAGGACTCGTCAGTATCGTGCAGACCACGTATCACCTTACCCTTCGCGTAGCTGGCTGGATAACCACCGGCTGCAAGCACGACACCCAGGGCAGGGCGTGGATCGAACTGGATTTCATACTCATCCAGTTTCTGGTCCAGAGCCGCCAGGCATAGCTCCACCAGGTCAGACTGCATGCGCATCATGATGGGCTGGGCTTCCGGATCGCCGAAACGGCAATTGAATTCCACCACGCTGGGCGCGTGGTGCTTGTCGATCATGAGCCCTGCATACAGGAAGCCGGTATAGGGGGTGCCATCTGCTACCAGCCCGTCCACCGTCGGCCGCATCACTTCCTCCATGATGCGCCGGTGTACCTCGGCAGTGACCACCGGTGCAGGGGAGTAGGCGCCCATGCCACCGGTGTTGGGTCCGGTGTCACCGTCATCCCGGGCCTTGTGGTCCTGGGAGGTGGCGAATGCCAGGATATTTTTGCCATCAACCATGGCAATGAAGCTGGCTTCCTCGCCACTCAGGAATTCTTCCACTACGATTCGAGCGCCGGCGGTACCGAATGCGCCTTGCTGGAGCATGTCACGGGCCGCCTTCTCTGCTTCCGCCACTGTCCGGGCCACGACGACACCCTTACCGGCGGCCAGCCCGTCCGCCTTGACCACGATAGGCGCACCCTGTTCACGGATGTAATTCAGTGCGGGCTCAAGTTGATCGAAGTTTGCGTACCTGGCGGTAGGAATCTTGTGTCGGGCCAGGAAGTCCTTGGAGTAGGCTTTCGAGCCTTCCAGCTGGGCTGCCGCAGCGCTGGGCCCGAAACATTTCAGCCCCCGCTGCCTGAACATGTCGGTAATCCCGGCTACCAGTGGGCCCTCCGGGCCGATGATAGTCAGGCCTATCCTTTCTTCCTCGGCAAAATCGGCCAGAGTTTGGATGTCCTCCGCTGCGATATCGACGTTTTCCATGCCAGGCTCAAGCGCCGTACCGGCATTGCCGGGCGCCACGTATACCTGGTCAGCCATCGGTGACTGCAAGGCCTTCCAGGCCAGTGCATGCTCACGTCCACCGCTACCTACCACCAGAATTTTCATGCGTTCCCTTCTCCTGGCGACTATGCGGGCCAGCCATGTTTCCCGCAAAGTTCATTTCACTAGTGTCTGAAGTGCCGCATCCCCGTGAACACCATGGCAAGGCCGTGCTCATTGGCGGCTTGTATCACTTCCTCGTCACGCATGGAACCACCTGGCTGGATCACCGCGGTGATGCCATGCACCGCGGCCGCATCAATTCCGTCACGGAAGGGGAAGAAAGCGTCCGAGGCCATTACCGAGCCTTTGACCTCCAGCTTTTCGTCAGCCGCCTTGATGGCAGCGATGCGGGTGCTGTACACGCGACTCATCTGACCCGCACCCACGCCTATGGTCGTAAGATCCTTGCAGAATACGATGGCGTTTGATTTGACAAATTTGGCCACGCGCCAGGCGAACAACAGGTCGCCAAGTTCCTGCGGACTGGGCTGACGCTCCGAAACGACGGTGATCCTGTTTGCACTTATCAGCGCCTGGTCCCGGTCCTGCACCAGCAGGCCGCCGTTGACGCGCTTGTAGTCCAGACCTGTTTGCGGCTTGTCGACATCCCACGGTCCGGTCAGCAATACGCGTACATTGGTCTTGGATGCCAGTACGTCCATTGCATCGGCATCTGCATTTGGAGCAATAATGACTTCGACAAACTGGCGATTGACGATTTCCGCCGCCGTTTTGGCATCCAGGTCGCGGTTGAACGCGATGATGCCACCAAAGGCCGAAGTTGGGTCGGTCCGATAAGCCCGCTCATAGGCCTCGCCGATACTCGCGTCCAGGGCCACGCCACAGGGGTTGGCATGTTTGACAATGACGCAGGCGGGCCGCTTGAATTGCTTGACGCATTCCAGCGCGGCATCAGCATCAGCAATGTTGTTGTAGGACATTTCCTTGCCCTGCTTTTGTACGGCCGTCGCCAATGAGGCTTCACTGGCGCCAGGCTCGACATAAAATGCCGCTCGCTGGTGCGGATTCTCGCCATATCTCAGGGTTTGCTTGCGTTTTAAATTCAGTTCAAACGTCTCGCCAAGCTCTGCCTCGCCGACCGCTTCCAGCTGGCGGCCCAGGTAGCGACTGATGGCCGTGTCGTAATGGGCGGTATGCGAGAAGGCTTTTACCGCCAGCCTGAATCGGGTTTCATGCTGCAGCTTTCCCTGATTGTTGCGCAACTCGTCCAGCACGCCCTGGTAATCAGCCGGGTCGACCAGTACTGCAACTGCGGCGTGATTCTTGGCGGCCGCACGCAACATGGCTGGACCACCGATGTCGATATTCTCTATCGCGTCGTCCAGGCTGCAGTCACCTGCGGCGATGGTTTTTTCGAACGGATAGAGGTTAACCACCAGGAGGTCTATAGGAGTGATCCCGTGCTGGGCCATGACTGCTTCATCGATGCCACGACGGCCCAACAGACCACCGTGGATTTTCGGATGCAGAGTTTTCACCCTTCCTGCCATGATTTCGGGGAATCCGGTGTGATCCGAAACATCCGTTACAGGCAGGCCGGCTTCGCGAATCAGACTGGCGGTGCCTCCGGTGGACAACAACTCAATATCCAGCTCCACCAACGAACGGGCCAGCTCCACGACTCCGGATTTGTCGGAGACGCTTATCAGTGCGCGTCGAACTTGACTCATGCGTTCCTCGATCAGTCAATCAGGCGGTAGCCACGGAGTTTTTTTCGCAGGGTGCCCCGATTGATGCCAAGTATGTCGGCGGCACGGCTCTGGTTACCGCCTGTGAAATCCAGGACAACCTTGAACAGAGGTTGTTCCACCTCGCTCATGACCAGCGAGTACAAATCTCCCGGCCGGTGACCGTTGAGATTCTCGAAATATGCATTCAGCGCTTCATGTGTGAGATCGCGGAGAGGTCTTTGCTCACTTGATGCAGCCGTAAATGCCAAATTACCGTCTTGCTTTGCCACCGTTTCGAATTCCCCAATCTGACCTTATGCAGCCTGCTTTGTGAGCTGCTTAAAATAATTTTCTATTACTCGAACTTGTTCACCTGAAGACTCAACGCGCGCCACTTTCTCCCAAAAGTCACTGGCACCAGGTTGGTTTTTGCAGTACCAACCCAGGTGCTTTCGCGCGATGCGAACACCCGTGTATTCACCATAAAAGTGATACAGATTATCCAGGTGGCCGAGCATGATATCACGGACTTCCTGCCACGCGGGAGGGGCAAGAATCTCACCTGTGGCCAGGTAATGATTTATTTCACGAAAAATCCATGGACGGCCCTGTGCGGCCCTGCCGATCATCAGACCGTCTGCGCCTGTAAGCCGCAATACTTCTCGCGCCTTTTGCGGGCAATCGATATCGCCATTGGCAATGACCGGGATGCTTACCGAGCGTTTTATCTCGGCAATCGTGGCGTATTCGGCCTGGCCCAGATACATACAGGCACGCGTCCGGCCATGGATCGCGATTGCCTGAATACCTGCCGCTTCTGCGATGGCCGCGATTTCCGGGCCATTGCGGGCGTCTTGGGACCACCCGGTACGTGTTTTCAGAGTGACTGGAACCTGGACTGAGTCTACTGCCGCCTCAAGAATCGCCTTCACCAGAACGACATCCTTGAGCAGAGCCGATCCGGCTGCCTTGCGGCAGACTTTCTTTGCCGGGCAGCCCAGGTTTATATCAATAATATCCGCGCCGCGTTCCACGTTCAGCCTGGCCGCGCTGGCGATCATCTCGGGGTCGCCACCCGCAATTTGCACAATGCGCGGATGAGCCTCACCACCGTGGTCCAGGCGTCGGCGGGACTTCTCGGTATGCCAAAGACTGATATCCGAGGTCACCATCTCCGAAGGAGCAAAGCCCGCTCCCAACTGCTTGCACAGGTTGCGGAACGGCAAATCAGTCACGCCAGCCATGGGGGCCAGGGCAACGATGTTGTCAAAAGTGAATTTGCCTATACGCATGGTCAAAAAACTTCCCGGGAGATCGCGCATGATAACGTTTGCGCCGGGCCTGGCAAGGTCTGCTGCACAAACTCGGGGCAATCAGAGCTGATTGGCGCAATCCAGGTGGCCCCTGGGGTTTTCAATACAGGCGTCAACCTGGAAGGTTGTGGCGCCTGCGCCCTCTGGTTCGACGATGGAGATATCGGTTTTTATCATTTGGCCGGCGAGCATCATGGCGTCCTGCCCAGGGTCTGAATCGAGGTAATCCACCGGTTTCAAATCACGCATGGCGAGTCTGTCGCCCCATCGATCCTCCAACACCAGTCTGATCACGGGGTAAGGCTGTGCGCGGCTGGCCTGGTTACGCACGCTGATACTGATTACCAGCACCCCTGGCCGGCTCGGGTCTTGTATCCCTCCCAGTTGACGAATGTCATAGCGGTCCAGCTCCCAGTCGGGCGGTAGATCGACTCCCAAGCTGGAGTAAGCCTGCCTGAGGAGGGGCCCCCAGTTCGCATCTGCCAGCAGGCTGTTCCGGTTGTAGTGAACCAGTTGCGCGCCCAGCATTATCGCCAGTAGCAGGGAGAACAAGCCGGTGACGACCATGCTGCGACCGCTGCGTCGTTTCCTGACTATGTGCTCAAACTTCTCGGCGGTTTGCGGCCCGCCGGCTTCCACGTCAATTTCACCGGGTTCCATGCCCACCAGTTGGGCAAGTCTTTCCAATTCCGCCTGTACTTCTGCAATGTCCGTCGCGGGTGCCGGTTCGTTTGTATCGCCCGGGCCCCTGTTCGCGCGAGCCGCCGACACGTTTACATTTTGTTCCGGGTTGGCCCTGTTTCGAATCTCCAGGTTACTGGCAAACGACGCTCCGCCAGTCTCCGTGACCATGTTCGCCGCATTTTCAATTGCCTCCACCAACTCAGCGACGTCACGTTCAGTCGGATCCCGAGTATCCTCCACGAGAGGTGCCCAAGTGTTTTCCACCGGTTCCTCGGCGTCCGTTTCGGTCGGCTCCTGAAGATCCTGCGCAAGATTGGCCCGAGCGTCTTCCTCCGGTTCCACCGGCTCCCCCGCGTCCGCTTCGGTCAGTGTCGTGACCGGATCTGGCCAGATTCTCTCCGCGACGGGTTCCTTGGCAACCGCCGCCTCGTCTTCAATCTCGGCGAATTCCTCCAGGTCCTCCATCAGGGGGATACCGTGTTCGTCATCGAAAGACATATCGTCCCAGCTATCGTCCCAGTTCATTTCTGGTCTGGGCTTGGCAGTGACGACGGGCTCAGGCATGGATTCCTGCAATTCAGTATATTCCGGGTGCTCTACCAGGCCAGGAAGCGCGGGCAGGGTGCTGGTATTCAGAAGTTCTTCATCCAGCTTCCACGAGTTGGTCGCATCCAGGTCCAGGTCACCGTCGAGAGTATCGTCCTCGTCAGCCAGTGGCACTTCCCACCCTTCCAAGATCTTTTCTTGTGAGGCAAGGGCGTCTGGTTGGGCCTCTACGGTTTCTTCCCCGTATTCCTGCGTCACCTGATACGCCACGTCGACAGCGGCCACTTGCGCTTTCGCCGCGTCGCCCTCCGTCTCGGCGGAGGCTTCCACGGCAGTGAGCATGTCTTCCTCTACTTCGGAAACGGCGTCTTCCGCAGCGAAGGGATCTGCTCGGGTCTCGAAGGTTTCTTCCCTGTATTCCGGCGTGCCCTGGTCCACGTTGAAAGCGGCTTCCTGTACTCCGGGCACCGCGGCCTCTGTGTCGGCGGAAGCTGGCTCGGCAGTGAGCCTGTCCTCATCTACGTCAAGGATGCCCTGGGCTGCTTCCTTCCATTCCGAGCCGTCGTATTCCGATTCGGGCGAGGCCCGGGTGGCGTCGAATGGGTTTTTTTCGTTGCCGAGGAGGTCCGGGGTCGTTTCTTCCAGGTCAGGATAGTCTGGCCGCGCTTCGGGCGTTACTGGTACCAGGACGTTTCCTGCTTCTTCAGACAGGTGTTCCAGAGCATCAAATGTGCGCAAGCATTGTCCGCAACGTACCCGACCCCGCGCATAGGTCAGGACCTCGGGCGTTATTCGAAAGGCGGTATCGCAATGTGTGCAGCGCGTGTGCATAGTTACTCAGGTTTAAGATCTGGCCCTGTCGGCAGTAAACATAATGCCCGAAGCCGGCGACAAAATCCCGCCCCTGCTCCGGGTCGTAATCAAGCAAGCTCTGATTTGCTCAGGACGTAGTAGATTTTGAGCGAAAGGATTCAGATTCAAGACGCCAAGCGCACGGAATAGCCAGCTATTGCCAAGATGGGTAACACGGAAGCTGGACCTTTTGGACGCAAGATACGAGTTCATGAGTAGATCAGAGGCTGCTCAAATCTTTAACCGGCAGGAAATCCTCACCCAGTCTCCTTTCCGGGATTCAATGATGTCATCGCATGCCGCCATATAGGCGTCTCTTACTTCCCCTGACTGTTCGGCAAGAATGCCTGACAGGACCAAATACCCTCCAGGGCGACAGATGGTTGTCAAACGCCCGGCCAGGCTCGCCAGTGGGCCGGCCAGGATATTCGCCAGCACGACATCATAGCGCTGTGGCGGCAATTGATCGGGATTGGGAAACTCAAGGTGTTGGTCCACCGCATTTCTGCGCGCATTGTCCAGAGTGGCTTCCAGCGCCTGGGGATCTATGTCCACGCAGTGGACTGCCGCCGCTCCCAGTTTTAATGCGGCCACCGCCAGGATGCCGGAGCCGCAGCCATAATCCATGACCTGCTTGCCGGCGAGTTCGGCGGCGCCTAGCCATTCCAGGCAAAGCGCGGTGGTTTCGTGGGTGCCGGTGCCAAACGCCAGGCCTGGATCCAGGTAGACAACGGCCGCATTCTCCTCGGGAACTGTTTGCTCATGCGGACATACCCAGAGTCCATGGCCGAAATTCATGGGATGAAAATCCTTCATCCATTCGCGCTCCCAGATCCGATCGGCCAGGGTCTCCAGGCTGTGGGCGGGCAGGGGTGTGTCAAGATGTGCCTGTAGGGAACTGACTATGCCCTCTACGGTACAGTCCTCGGCAAACAAGGCTGTAAATCGAGTGCTGGGCCACAGTGGGGTTTCACCCGGCGCCGGTTCCAGCACGGGCGTATCTTCGGCATCGCTCATCGTTATGGACAGCGCGCCTGCAGCGAACAGGGCCTCCTCCAACTGTTCGGGATCCAGTTGACCCAGTTCTATCCGGAATTGATTCCAGGCCACGCTAAAGACCCAGCCTTTTCTCCAGGTAATGAATGTCAGTGCCACCGGCCTTGAAGGCCGAGTGCTGGAATATTTCCCGGTGCAGCGGGATGTTGGTCTTGATGCCCTCGATTACCATTTCAGCCAGGGCGTTGGACATGCGGGCGATTGCCGTCTTACGACTTTCTCCGTAACTGATAACCTTGCCGATCATGGAATCGTAGTAGGGTGGAACCATGTATCCGGAGTACAGGTGACTGTCCACACGTATGCCCGGCCCGCCCGGCGGGTGCCACAATGAAACCGTACCCGGCGAGGGCATGAATGTCTTGGCGTCCTCGGCATTAATGCGACATTCGATGGCATGCCCGCGGATCACCACATCTTCCTGCTTGATTGTCAGCTTAAGACCCGAGGCGATTTCCAGCTGCGCCCGCACCATGTCAATGCCTGTGATCATTTCGGTCACCGGGTGTTCTACCTGCAGGCGGGTGTTCATTTCGATGAAGAAAAACTCCCCGTCCTGAAACAGGAACTCAAACGTTCCCGCTCCCCGGTAGTTCATTTCCAGACAGGCCCTGACACAGCGGCTGCCAATTTCGGCGCGCTGCTCGTCGGTGATGCCGGGCGCCGGTGCTTCTTCGATGACTTTCTGGTGACGTCGTTGCATGGAGCAATCGCGCTCTCCCAGGTGGATGGCATTGCCCTGGCCATCAGCCAGTACCTGGAATTCGACGTGCCGCGGCCGTTCCAGGAACTTCTCCATGTAAACAACGTCGTTGTCAAAGGCAGCAAGCGCCTCCGATTTAGTCAACGTGATCGCATTTGCCAGGGTTGCT
>JAPHSC010000215.1 GCA_026193125.1 Gammaproteobacteria bacterium | reverse complement strand
GAGGCCAACCAGCGTGACCGCGATTTCGCCGACGAATTTCTGACCGAAACCATTGCGCCCGACAGCCTGGACGAAAAGATCGAGGGCTGGGAACTGATGGAACTGCCCGATTCCGCAATCACCCCGCCGCCTAGACTGCATTCTGATTCATCGGTTGAATTGCTGGCCGCCGACGAGATCAAGATGCGCGCCGACCTGGACCTTTCGCTGGCAGATGAACACCTTGACGACATGCTGGCCAGCGAGGTCAGTGAGTCCAGTGCAAGGCTTACACTTGTGGAGGACTTTCCCGGCTCTGAAAGCACGATCACCGAGGAAGAAAGACCCCCGCTTGAGCCGCCACCCAAGCGTGCACCGGAAAAGGCAAGCCCGGTGCCAGCCAAGAGCACCTCTGACAGTGGTAGCAACAAGGTCGACCCGGTCAAGATCTTCCTGCAGGCGGCAGGCATGGATACCGGCAACATCCGACCCCAGGATTCCGCCCAGATTATGCAGAACGCCGGGCAACTGTTGCGCGAGTTTGTGGTTGGCACGAAAGACACAATCATGAGTCGCTCAGAAATCAAGAACAACCTGCGAGTCGCCCAGACCACTATCAAGGAAGGTGAATACAATCCACTGCGGTTCTCTTCCGGGGTAGATGAATCATTGCGCGCTCTGCTGCTTGAGAAGAGTCGTCGGAATATGTCGCCTGTGGACGCAGTTAGGCAGAGCTTCAATGCTACCCGTGTTCACCAATTGGCCATGGTCGACGCGATGAACGTAGCGGTGAAAAGCCTGTATGACCGTTTTGATCCGGTCGATCTTGAAGAGCGTTTCGATCGCGGCATGAAACGCGGGCCAATATTAGGTACGACCAAGAAACTCAAATATTGGGAGTTGTTTGCCGACCTGTACAATGCCATGGCCGAGGGCCGCAGCGAGGGTATCCCGCATATGTTCGCCGACGAATTCTCGCGCGCATACGATGCAAGAGTGAAGGAATTAATCAAAAGCACGACTACTCCCAAAACCAATTCCAAAGCCAGCTAGACCAGGCCTGCAATCCAGCCATCTGGCCAAAGGCCGCACGGCCGCTTCCGGAGCATTCAAGGATGAAAACCGCGTTCGCAATCTCGTCTCTTCTTTTTGGCGCCTTGTGCCTGCTGGCGAACCCCGCTCGAGCCGTGGATGTTGAAATCGGTGGTTTCTACGCCCAGGTCGTGGGTGGTGACATAGGTGACGCGAGCGTCGCGGGTAGCGAAATCCTGAATCTCAAGGTAGCCGAGGGCAGCGGTTACGGCATGACCGTGGAGTTCACGTTACCAAACAAGTGGCAACTGGAATTAATCTGGGACTCCCAGGACAGTTACCTGAGTGGCAACTTGGACGGTCAAGGCCAGACCCGACTTGCTGATACCTCGGTGAACAACTACCTGTTCGGTGGCAATTATTATTTCGAGCAAGACGCCTTTCGGCCCTATATCGGTTTTCACCTGGGCGCGACAAATTTCAAGACCGACGGACAAGACAGTGACACTCGATTCGCCTTCAGTTTCGGCGGTGGCGCCAAATATTACCTCAATGAACACCTGGCCCTGGATTTTCGCCTGCGCTGGGTAGCCAGCTACATCGATGCCAACAGCATTATCTACTGCAGCCTGCCAGGCGCCTGTTATGTCGCGGCGTCGGGCGACACCATGAATCAGTTTCACCTCACCGCCGGCGTGAACTTCCGCTTCTAGCGTTTTCACATCTGCCGCCTGTGGCGAATCCGCAAGTCCGGACACAGTAATCCCACCTGCAATGAGACCCTGGCCCGGAATCCGCCGGGTCTGCACATCCAATCCCTGCCCGACCGGATTCGCCTGCCAGCCAATTTTCGCCCAGAATAGGCCGTCGCTGACTGGAACTGGTCCAGTTCGCGCGTGCATACCTTCGAGCTTGCGTGAGGTTGGCCCTTTGCAACCCTGGTCGCAAATCGATGGAGCGAGGAACCGGATGTCGCCAGCGATGGAAAATACGCCGACAAAAAGTGCAGAGTTCTCCCGGTCCGCATTGGAAGATTCCGCTTTTCTGCAGGATATTCGCCAGCAAATGTTGCGTTTCGCCACGCTGCAGCTGGGCGACGCCAGTCTGGCGGAAGATGCCGTTCAGGACGCGCTGATGGGTGCGCTGAAGAATGCGCAGTCCTTTGCCGGTCGGGCCGCCCTGAAAACCTGGATTTTCGCTATTTTGAAAAACAAGATCGCGGACAGCCTGCGACAACGCCAGCGCCAGGAACAGGCCAGTGTTTCCTTGCCGGAGGATGCTCAGCAAGAAGAGCTTGATACCTTGTTCGACCACAAGGGGCATTGGCAATCCGGCCGACAGCCGGCCGCCTGGGAAAATCCCGAGGGCGCAACCCGCGACAAGCAATTCTGGCGGACATTCGAAGCTTGTCTGGACAATCTGCCAGGTGACCAGGCGAGAGTATTCATGATGCGGGAGTTTGTCGAAATGGATAGTCATGAAATTTGCCGTGTAGTTGGCGTCACCCTCAGTAACCTGAATGTGATGCTCCACAGGGCTCGATTGCGGCTGCGTGGATGCCTGGAGACTAATTGGTTTCTGCAAGGAGAATCCACGTGCTGAAATGCCAGGAGGTAACCCGCCTGTATTCCGAAGCCCAGGAACGTCGCCTCACTCTCAGCGAGCGTGCGGGTCTGAAACTGCACGTAATGATGTGCGAGGGCTGCCGGAATTTTGGGCGCCAAATGCTGGATCTGCGCCGGTTTGCGCGCGGCTATGCGCGCGGTGAAAGCGAAAGCAAGCCGGTTAGTGATCACCCTGCTGATGAGCCATCCCGAGACCAGGAATAGGCTCGACCGGCACACCAATCCTCGGCGATGGCGTGATGGGTCGCAAGGGAACCGACCTCCACCTCATTCACTCCATCGCACCGCCCAACAGGCGGATCGGGCCAGTGGGCCAGGCACCCGTCCTGACCAACACCCAGGCGTTCCTGCAACTACCTACCCGCCGGGAAAGCCGATCCACAGGATGCCGCGCCCCTGCAGCCTCGAGTACGCTCAAGCGCAAGCGGCTATTGTCCGTGCAAGATGGTTTTGGCAAAGTGTTCGACACTTGCTTGTCACCCGGTCACTTTTACCGCCGGTTTGTTAGATACGTCAGGCTGGATGACACACCGAACCGACATTGGGTTTTGGTCCTGGAATCTTGCCTCCTGGAGTTGCATGACGACCACACACGAAAAATCGCTGCTGACTATGTGCGCGCTGTGCGTGTTGCTTCCCGTCTCGGGGGCCTGGGCCCAGGAATCTGACATCAACTCAGTCCACTGGGCATACAGTTCCTATTTCGGCACTGGCTGGTACGAGGTTGATGGCGACAGGAACGTCTATGTGCTTAGCACGACCCCACGTTGGGAATTACGTGACCCGGCTTTCACGGCAGACGGAGCGCGTGCTATCGGAGTAGAGCTTAACTTCCCGATTACCGCCGGCGTGGACACCTTCTCATTTGATGATATTCAAGGGACTGTGCATCCGGACAATCTCGCATCATTCAGCGTCACTCCCGGAATAAATATAACCATCCCGGTGACCCGGCGCTGGTGGCTGCGACCCTTTGCATCTGTCGGTTGGGGCACCCTCCTCAATGGCAGCGGGTCTGCCTGGACCTACTGGGCAGGAGTCAGGAGCCGCTATGCGTTTCAGACAGGCAGACTTCAATGGGCCCTGATTAACTCGCTCACCTATGTCGGCCACACCCCAAGCGATGGGCCTTCAGAGGATTTTCAACCTATGATGGCCGGTCTGGAACTTGATCATCGGCTATTTGACGCCCAGGTCGATGACGAACAATTGTTCCTGGCCTGGCATGGCACTTATACGAGCTATGAACATGAGCTGGACATGAAGCTCAGGGATGGTTCACCAAAACCCATTACCGATCAATGGGAATTCGGCCTTGCACTGCGCAAGCAGGACAAGCCGATCAAGATCGGGTGGTTCAGTTTCGATCGCCTCGGTCTGGCGTATAGCTTCAGCTCCTCCGGTGAACTCAAGGGCGTCAGCATAGTCTTTCGCTCAGTTTTTGACCGTTAGACAGGGAATTACCGTGTCACACCAGGTCAAGTCCAGCCAGGTCCCGGCACTGGTCAATTCGCTGGCGGGCCCGGATCAGGACAGATACCGATATTTTGCCTGAATAGCCACCAGGCTGACGATCCTGCGAGCCGGGCGCGCTATCCTAAAAAGACCATCCGACCGAGGTGACAACACCGTAGTCATCGGTGGTTTCAGAGCCCGAAGCCGGATTACTGTCGTAGGTGTTGTAATAGCTCAGGTTCCAGAAAAGATCCTTGTAAATCTCCCACTTCAGGGCCACGTCGAACTGTGCACGCACGCGATTGGACTCAGTGATGCTCGGGTAGGCATAAAGGCTGGCGGTAAGGTCGAGTTTGGGGTCGTTGTAAATATAGCGCGAATATTCGACGCCCAGCAGGCCCTCCAGATTCTGCTGCGACTGGACGTCCCCCTGCAAGAGCTCGTTGGTGCCAACCAGGCCGGCAAGCGCTCCCAATTCCGACGTATTTGTCTGTACCAAATATCGTCCCAGGGCCGCCTCAAGACTGGTTCGCAAGTCAAGGCCGAGTTCGTCATTTTGCTCGAAACCCAGCTGATAGGTGTTGTACCACCGGTCCCGTCGGAATCGGGTCATGCCAAAGCTGGCATTGGCACGGCGACTCGGCACTCCCTGCGCAGTGCTGGTCGAGATCGTACTGCCCTGCAAGGT
>JAPHSC010000016.1 GCA_026193125.1 Gammaproteobacteria bacterium | reverse complement strand
TGTTCTTTTGAAAGATCACCATCTTCCAGATAGGCTTCCATTAAATCTTCTGAAGCCTCGGCCGCCATCTCAACCATGTATTCATGTGCTGCATCAGCCTCGGCCCGCATGTTTTCGGGTATTTCACGCTCGTCGTAAGCAACACCCAGGTTTTCAGTCTCCCAGTAAATGGCCTGCATTCTGACCAGGTCAACAATACCTTCAAACCCCTCTTCAGCACCGATAGGTAACTGAATAGGAACAGCGCGGGCGCCCAGACGTTCTTTTATCTGCCGGACTACGCGATTGAAATCCGCACCGGTGCGGTCCATCTTGTTGACAAATGCCATACGAGGAACTTTATAACGAGTCGCCTGACGCCAAACTGTCTCGGACTGAGGTTGAACGCCACCTACTGCACAAAAGACAGCGACGGTACCATCAAGCACACGCAGTGACCGCTCAACTTCGATAGTGAAGTCAACGTGTCCCGGTGTATCAATGATATTGATCCGGTGCTCTTTGAACTGCTTATCCATACCACTCCAGAAACAAGTGGTTGCTGCAGAGGTAATCGTAATACCACGCTCCTGTTCCTGCTCCATCCAGTCCATAGTGGCATTGCCATCATGAACTTCACCGATTTTGTGAGACACACCGGTATAGAACAGAATTCGTTCAGTCGTCGTCGTCTTACCCGCATCAATGTGAGCCATGATGCCGATATTGCGATACCTTTCGATTGGCGTTTTACGAGCCACTATAATTCCCTCTAAGCCCTGCTACCAACGGTAGTGGGAGAATGCCTTGTTGGCCTCTGCCATACGATGCGTGTCTTCACGCTTCTTGACCGCGGAACCGCGCTGCTCAACAGCATCCAACAGTTCGCCTGCCAACCGCTGGGGCATGCTTTTTTCACCACGCTTACGCGCAGCATCAATAATCCAGCGCATTGCCAGGGTCTGGCGGCGCTTGGGACGTACTTCAACAGGTACCTGGTAAGTCGCACCACCTACACGGCGGGATTTAACCTCAACCATGGGGCTTACGTTTTCCAGTGCTGTCTGAACCAGCTCTACTGCAGAAGCGCTTTTGTTCTTGTCTTCAATGGTGGAAATCGCACCGTAAACGATACGTTCCGCCGTTGATTTTTTGCCACTGTTCATCACCATGTTTACAAAGCGGGTGATCATTTCACTGCCGAACTTCGGGTCCGGCAATATTTCACGTGCAAAATTTGAATGTTTTCTTGACATTGTGCTACCTGATCCTTAAAGGTCCGTTCTATTTCTTAGGCCGCTTGGCGCCATACTTGGAGCGTCCCTGGCGACGATCACTGACACCCGAGGTATCAAGACTGCCGCGAACGGTGTGATAACGAACACCCGGGAGATCTTTCACACGACCACCACGGATAAGAACCACACTATGTTCCTGCAGGTTGTGACCTTCTCCACCGATATAGCTGGTGACTTCAAAACCATTGGTCAGCCTGACACGCGCTACTTTACGCAATGCCGAATTCGGCTTTTTAGGTGTCGTCGTGTAAACGCGTGTACATACACCACGTTTTTGCGGACATCCTTCAAGGGCGGGTACGCCGCTTTTGTATGCCTTAGGCTTGCGAGGCTTGCGTACCAATTGATTTACAGTCGTCATAACTACTACCCAAATTAAAATAAAAATGACAAAAATTAATAATGCTAAAAACAAAACGACAGACGGGACAAAAACCCCGGTCTGTCGAAGGCCGCGAATTCTACGCAGACCCTCTAACAATGTCAAATGCCCAACCCCGGCTTTCAGCCTGGATCGGGCACCCATGAATCCGGCCCACGCGCCGGCGACATCGGCTATCCGGAATAGTTGGAAGCAACCCTGTCAGAGAAGCTTTCCGCCACCCGGCCCTCCTTATGAAGGGATTGGTTTTGTTAGCCGGTCAATTATGACAGGGTAGGTTTTTCTAAGCAATAGCAAATTTGAATTTATTGTTCGAATACTGTGTTTTGTGGCTCTGAGTTCTGCGGGGACAAAAAAAGGGGTCCGGACTTGCGCCAGACCCCTGTTTTTTATATCAAGAACGGATTACTCGCTGACCTGGGCCTCGGCGGCATCATCCAGCTCACCAAACTCTTCAGCTGCAACAGCGGCTGCCAGTGCGGCCAAATCTATTTCCGGATCTTCCTCCGGAGAAAGTTTGCGTGAATTATGATATGCCATACCCGTACCAGCCGGAATCAAACGCCCTACAATGACGTTCTCTTTCAGACCACGCAGGTGGTCCGTTGTGCCCCGGACAGCGGCTTCAGTCAATACCCTGGTTGTCTCCTGGAAGGAAGCTGCAGAGATAAATGACTCGGTCGCCAATGAAGCCTTTGTAATGCCCAGCAGCAATCG
>JAPHSC010000111.1 GCA_026193125.1 Gammaproteobacteria bacterium | reverse complement strand
TTTTCCTTCAAAAACAAATTCGGCTGGGCCACTCATCCACACTGAGTGTCCCTCACCCTTCCAGCTGACCTGGAGTCGGCCGCCCGGTAACTGGACTTCCACGGATTCTTCAGTATGTCCCCAGCGCCTCGCCATTACGGCGGCGGCACAGGCTCCGGTGCCGCAGGCCAGCGTCTCACCTGCCCCGCGTTCATAGACCCGTAGCTTCAGGGTACTCCTGTTGGTGATCTCCATAAAACCTACATTCGCCTGCTGTGGGAAAAACGGATGACGGCAAATTGCCGGTCCCAACTGCGCCACAGGCGCGGTGGCCACATGTTCCACTTGCAGCACCGCATGGGGATTGCCCATGGATACGGCGCCGATACGCCTTGTTGCACCCTCCACCTGCAGGGAATAACTTTCCTGCTCTTTTTCAGCCTGGAACGGAATCGCTTCGGGAGCAAAGCACGGCACGCCCATGTCTACCAGGACATCCCCGCTTTCCAGGCAGCGAGCCCTTATTGTGCCACCAGCGCTCTGCAGTAGAATTTCCTCGCCCGGCCGCGCTGGATCCAGCAACCGTGCTATGCAACGGGCACCGTTGCCGCACTGTTCCACCTCACTACCGTCAGCGTTGAAAACGCGGTAATAGAGATCGGTTCCGGGCTCGCGAGGCGCCTCCAGCACCAGCGCCTGGTCAAAACCGATTCCGGTACGCCGATCGGCCAGGCCTTGGATGAGCTCCGCTTGCGGGTCAAATGGCTGTTGCCTGGCATCGATCAGGATAAAATCGTTGCCCAAACCCTGCATCTTGCTGAAGCGAATTTGCATCGCCGAAGCTTAAAGGCAAAGCCCTGGGCTGTCGATCCGCAATAGCTGCGCATGGACAGTCGTTCCCTTCAGTCTTTATAGTGCGCTTCATGAAATACAAGGATTTGCGGGATTTCATTGCCCAGCTTGAACAGGAGGGGGAGCTTCGGCGTATCAGTGCTGAAATAGACCCCTACCTGGAGATGACCGAAATCTGTGATCGCACGCTGAAGCGCGGTGGCCCTGCCCTGTTATTTGAGAACCCCAAGGGCTTTTCCATGCCAGTGCTGGGCAATCTTTTTGGCACTCCCCGCAGGGTGGCCCTGGCCATGGGCGTGGAATCCGTGGAATCCCTGAGAGACGTGGGTGAGTTGCTGGCCGCCCTCAAGGAACCGGAACCCCCGAAAGGCATGCGCGATGCATGGGAGAAGCTTCCGGTGTTTCGCCAGGTTATGAATATGGCGCCACGCCAGTTAAACAGTGCTCCCTGCCAGGAATTTGTGCAGCAGGGCGAGGCCGTGGATCTTGGTCAGCTGCCGATACAGACGTGCTGGCCGGGGGACGCGGGTCCGTTGATTACCTGGGGCCTGGTGATAACACGAGGGCCCGAAAAGGAGCGTCAGAACCTGGGAATCTACCGGCAGCAGGTGATCGGCAAGAATCGGCTGATCATGCGCTGGCTGTCGCACCGGGGAGGGGCGCTGGACTTGCGTGACTGGTGCGCCAGGAATCCGGGTGAGCCTTTCCCTGTGGCGGTGGCCCTGGGCGCCGATCCTGCAACGATGCTTGGCGCGGTAACCCCGGTGCCTGACACGTTATCCGAATACGCGTTCGCCGGCTTGTTGCGGGGGTCACGCACCGAGGTGGTAAAAGCGCAGGACAGCAACCTGCAGGTACCGGCCAGCGCGGAGATCGTGCTTGAGGGTGTGATCCATCCCGATGACATGGCAGATGAGGGGCCTTTTGGTGATCACACCGGTTACTACAATGAAGTGGAAAGTTTTCCGGTGTTCACGGTCAACCGGATTACCCGCCGGCGGGATGCGATTTACCACAGTACTTACACCGGTCGTCCGCCGGATGAGCCGGCAGTGCTGGGGATGGCGCTGAACGAGGTGTTTGTCCCTATTCTGCGCAAGCAGTTTCCGGAAATTGTGGATTTTTACCTGCCACCCGAGGGTTGTTCATACCGCATGGCCCTGGTCAGCATACGCAAGCAATATCCTGGCCATGCCAAGCGTGTGATGTTTGGCATCTGGTCGTTTCTTCGGCAATTCATGTATACCAAGTTCGTGGTGGTCACCGATGAGGACGTGAACATACGCAACTGGGAAGATGTTATCTGGGCGATGACCACCCGGATGGACCCGGCCCGCGACACCACCCTGGTGGAAAATACGCCCATTGATTACCTGGATTTTGCCTCGCCGGTGTCGGGTCTGGGTTCCAAGATGGGTTTGGATGCCACCAACAAGTGGCCGGGGGAAACCAGTCGGCAATGGGGTGTCCCCATCAGTATGAGTGACGCGGTGAAAGAGCGCGTGGATGCTCTGTGGGTGGAACTGGGTCTGGACTAGCCGGTGTGGCGTAGACATTGGCAGAACTTGGAGGTAGTTTACATAATCATCCATGCTCAATAACCAACACTCAGGAGCGAGTATGCGGCACATTACGGTCATGAATGCCAAGGGCGGTTGCGGGAAAAGCACCATCGCCACCAACCTTGCCAGTTACTATGCTGCAGAGGGCGCCGCGGTGGTACTTGCGGATTTCGACCCCCAGCGATCCTCGCTGGACTGGTTGGAGCGAAGACCCTCCCACGTGGCCCCGATTACCGGCCTTGAAGCGTATGACGGCGGGCTCAAGGGACTCCCCAGGAGCGCGGATTTCGTGATAATGGACGCTCCGGCGCGTACCCATGGCCCGGAATTAACCGAGTTACTCAAGCGCTCGGAGACTATCCTCGTGCCGGTGCTGCCCTCGTCCATAGACATGCAGGCTGCCTCCAAATTTATTGACGAATTGCTGGGCAGTGGCAAGGTCCAGCGGTCCCAGGCCAAGGTGGGCGTGATTGCCAACCGGGTGCGCACATACACGCTGATTTTTGACGAACTGGATCAGTTCCT
>JAPHSC010000237.1 GCA_026193125.1 Gammaproteobacteria bacterium | reverse complement strand
CTCAGGGATATCCTTCATATTTGGCAATAGCCAGGCCAAGCGTATGAAGTTGCTCTCGTACAGCGTCATAAGCCCGGTGAAGGTCCGAGCCTGCGTCGATCTGGGTAGAGCTATTGTGCTATCGGTCAACATGGCTGAAATATAGCACAGGCCCCTTGAGAAACTGCGACGGTCTTCCCACTCCCGGTCAAGGCCGGAAGCGGCGCTCCAGCCCCGTATGCTCAAGTATGGTGCTGGCTATTTCTTCTACCGACATCTCCGTGGTGTCGATGAAGGTGATACCGAACTTGCGAAAAAGCTTTTCCGCCTCACGCAGTTCAAAGCCAACCTGCTGTGCGGTAGAGTAACGCCCACTGTCCATGCGTTCCCTGCGGATTTGCTGCAAGCGCCGGGCATTGATCGTCAGGCCGAAAAGTTTATCCCTGTGGGCATCCAGTGCCGCCGGCAATTTGCCCGACTCAAACTCCTCCTCGGTCAAGGGGTAGTTGGCGGCGAATACGCCGTATTGCATGGCCATGTAGAGGCAGGTCGGGGTCTTGCCGGAGCGCGATACGCCTACCAGGATCACATCGGCCTTGCCATAGTCCCTGACGTGCGCTCCATCATCATTGGTCAGGGCATAGTTGGTGGCCTCTATGCGCACCTGGTAGGCATCGGAATTGGCCGTCATACCGTGGGCGCGGCCCGTCGTGTGCGAGGATTGCACCTCAAGTTCGCGCTCCAGAGGCCCCAGGAAGGCATCAAAAAAATCCAGGAACAAGCCATCCGCCCGGCTCACAATCTCGCGCAAATCATCGTGTACCAGGGTGCTGAAAACAATCGGACGCTTGCCCTCAACTTCTGAACTCAGATTAATCTTGCGGGCGGCCTCTTCTGCCTTGACGCGACTGGATACAAAGGGAATTGTGACCCGGCGAAACTTGGCGCCATCAAACTGGGTCAGCAGGCTCTGCCCGAAGGTCTCAGCCGTAACGCCGGTCTGGTCAGAAATAAAAAATACCGTCCGCTGATCCATCTCAAACCGTTATAATGTCGGCATCAAGCCAAAGTCCGGATTTTCCAGTGCCAGCTGGAAGAATACAAGGGGGAACTAACATTGGATAAATACCTTATCGCGTTGGACCAGCTGGGAATTCACGACGTGGAGACGGTTGGCGGCAAGAACTCCTCCCTCGGCGAAATGATAAGTCATCTCAGCAAGCTGGGCGTGGATGTGCCGGGTGGGTTCGCCACGACTGCGCAGGCCTACTGGGATTTCCTGGATGCGTCCAATTTGCGTGGCCGGATTGAGGAAGTACTCAAGAGCCTCGACGTCGACGATGTGGACGAACTGGCCCGCACCGGCACCATGATACGCCAGTGGATCATGGACAACCCCCTGCCCCGGCGCTTGCAGGAAGAGATCGAGGTGGCCTATCACTCCATGTCCAAGGACGGCATGGCCTCGGTGGCCGTGCGCTCCTCGGCCACGGCTGAAGACCTGCCCGACGCCTCCTTCGCGGGTCAGCAGGAGACTATCCTGAATGTGCGGGGCATTGCCCAGGTCATCAGGTCTATTCACGAGGTATTCGCATCCCTGTTCAATGATCGGGCCATCGCCTACCGCGTGCACCAGGGTTTCGAACACGAAAGAGTCGCCCTTTCGGCCGGCATTCAGTACATGGTCCGTAGTGACCGCGGCGCCAGCGGCGTGATGTTTACCCTGGATACTGAATCTGGCTTTCGCGAGGTGGTTTTTATTACTTCGTCCTACGGTCTCGGTGAAACCGTCGTGCAAGGCGCAGTAAACCCGGACGAATTCTACGTGTCCAAAAAAGCCCTGGAGCGCGGCGACCAGGCCATTTTGCGCCGGAATATTGGCGGCAAGGCCATCAAAATGGTCTACAACGACGACGCGAACGACCCGGCAACGGTGAAAACCGTGGACGTGTCTCCCGAGCAGCAGACGCGCTTCTCCCTTACGGACGATGACGTCACAAACCTGGCTCGGCAGGCCATAGTCATCGAAAAGCATTACCAGCGTCCCATGGATATCGAATGGGGCAAGGATGGCGAAACAGGGAAAATATACATCCTGCAGGCCCGCCCGGAGACAGTACAGAGTAGAAGCGGTCGAATTCTCCAGCGATTCACCCTGAAGGGCAGTTCCGAAGTGATCATCACCGGCCGCAGTATTGGTCATCGCATCGGTAGCGGTACCGCCAGGGTAATCACTAGCGTAAGGGACATGGGCAGGGTGCAAAGCGGAGATGTGCTGGTAGCCGACATGACCGATCCTGACTGGGAACCGGTAATGAAGCGCGCCTCGGCCATCGTAACCAACCGTGGCGGCCGCACGTGCCATGCCGCGATTATTGCCCGTGAACTAGGCATACCGGCGGTTGTGGGTTGCGGCAGCGCAACTGACAAAATCAACGATGGCGACGAGGTAACGGTATCTTGTTCCGAGGGCGATGAGGGCTTCGTATATCGGGGTATTCTCGACTTCGAACAGCAACAGATTGAACTCGATGCCCTGCCGGACATACCGGTCAAGATCATGATGAACGTGGGTAATCCGGATCGGGCCTTTGATTTTGCCAGCATTCCCAATCGCGGAGTTGGCTTGGCCCGGCTTGAATTCATTATCAATCGCATGATCGGTGTGCATCCCCGCGCCCTACTGGAATACGAATCCCTGGAGCTGGAATTACAGCAAACCATCAGCCAGCAAATGGCCGGCTACAGCGATCCGGTAGAGTTCTTCGTCCAGAGACTGACCGAGGGCATAGCCACTATCGCCGCGGCATTCGAGCCAGAACCGGTAATTGTCCGGCTATCGGATTTCAAGTCCAATGAGTATGCCAACCTGATTGGTGGCAGCTTGTACGAGCCCCACGAAGAAAACCCGATGCTGGGCTTCCGTGGCGCATCGCGTTACCTGGACCCGATATTCCAACCCTGCTTTGAAATGGAATGTCGTGCCCTGAAGCGGGTACGCGAAGACATGGGCCTGACCAATGTGTGGGTCATGGTGCCCTTTGTACGCACCGTAAACGAAGGCAAGGGCGTTATCGATTTGCTCCGGAAAAATGGCCTGGAGCAGGGCAAAGACGGACTCAAGGTCATCATGATGTGCGAAGTGCCCACGAATGCACTGCTCGCGGATGAGTACCTGGAGCATTTCGACGGTATGTCCATTGGGTCTAACGACATGACCCAACTGACGCTGGGACTGGACCGCGACTCGGCAGTTATTGCCCACCTGTTTGATGAGCGTGATCCGGCCGTGCGCAAAATGCTGTCTATGGCGATCCAGGCCTGTAAGGCCAAGGGCAAGTACATCGGTATTTGTGGGCAGGGACCTTCCGACCACCCTGACCTCGCAAACTGGTTGCTGGAACAGGGTATTGAGAGCATGTCCCTGAATCCCGATACCGTGGTTGAAACCTGGCTATACCTGGCAGGTCAGAAGGTCTGATGCCCTGAAGGTTGAGTCTCGTGGGCGGCCTCGATCAGAGGTCGCCCCAACTTGATCGGCGCCGCCAACGAATACGCGGCAGGATCAGTCCCAGCAACAGACCGAAAAACAGCACACCACCGCCGGCCATGAACCATTCCAGGGTTCTGCGGTTGGACAGTTCATCGTTAAGAATCTTCAGTTGGTCATTTTCGCCCTCGAGCAGGGTAACCCGCTTGCGCAGGGCGCTGTTCTGATTGTCAATGCCAAGCACGTCTGCCGCCTTTTCCTTAACGTCGTGCAACTGCCTGGCTAACTGCTCATTCTCATTACGCAGTGAATCTCTCTCCTTTTCGACAGCTGACAGCGAGGTCAGTGCGGCGTCCAGCTGGGCGCCAGATCCGGTGGCCGACTCGCGCAGGGCCTTATAACGGCGTTGCAAGTCAGGCAAAACATCCTTGGCCACCGGTTGATCCACGAGAAACCGGGTGAGTACCCAGCCCTCCGTCCCCGAGGCCAGGCGAACCAGGCTATAACCGCTCTCAGGCTCTTCTTGCAGCACTTCCAGGGTAGTGCCGGACTTGAGCATACGCACGATACTGTTGCGCGTACTTTGACCGCTGCGCATCGTCACCTCAAGATCGTCAGTGACGTAACGGGTGGCTGCCAGGCTTTCGGCGGCCAATGCCAGTGTCATGACGCCGAAAGCGCCAAGCGCCAAGGATTTAAGATTCTTGCTGGTCATAGGCGGCCCCTGTACCCGCGATATGCGGGGGAGGACAATCCACCCCCGGTCTTCAGGTAATTTATTGTAACCTGTGAAGCGTTCGAGAACAGCGTCGCAAAATACCGACGCCTGTTCCGCCAAAAATTTATCCATCACGAAAGGACCATAGCCATGACCATAGCCCTCTGGTGTGTGCTCGTAGCCGGCCTCATGCCCTACCTGTTCACTGGCATCGCAAAATCATCTCGCCGTGGTTACGACAACCGGGCACCCAGGGAGTTTCTCTCCACCCTGGAGGGTTGGGGCCAGCGGGCCAACTGGGCCCAGGCGAATTCATTTGAGGCCTTCCCCTTGTTCGCAGTCGCCGTGCTGGCTGCCCAGTTCAGGGGCGCCGAGCAATCCGTGGTTGACCAACTGGCCATGGGCTTCATCGCAGCCAGGCTTGCATACGGGGCCTTCTATATTATGGATCAGGGCACCTTGCGCTCGCTGGCCTGGACCGTTGGAATCGGCTGCGCGGTGGCGCTGTTCATAGTGCACTAACGCACCCTGCCCCGTGGACGGCCTAAGGCTGCGAGAGATGTGCAAGGCTGTGTGCGTTTTCTTCCCAATTCTGGCCGTCAAACGGCTTGATCGACATGGAAGCCACGCTGCCAATGTCCAGGCAGCGTGCATTGACGCTAAAGCCGTCAGGATTTGAGCGGGGGACGTAATACGACTTGATGCCACAGTGTCTGCAGAAATAATGCCTGGCAGCACCCGTGTTGAAGGTATAACAGATCAGCTCATCTTCTCCACGCAGGAGCGTGAAGCGGCTTGAGGGCACAATCAGGTGCAAATAGCCGCTCTTGGAGCAAATGGAGCAATTACATTGATCCACTTCAAGATTCGCCGGTGCCATAACTTCGAATCGCACCCTGCCGCAATGACAGCCCCCGGTATGTTTCACATATGCGCCTGGGCCGGGTTCACTCACTTTTGGTACCTGCAGCTATGCTTACTACCATGGCCAAGCTGGAATCGTCCTCACTAAAAGCGAGGCGGGTAATACCACCAGGCAGTGCCTTGCCAAAATCAATCACCATCAGCCAGTCCTCCTGGCCGGGTTGCCAGCGCCAAAGGGCCGCGTTCGAGGCCATCCAGATCCGGCCCCGTCGATCAAGCGCCATATCCTGCGACTGACCCGGTGCGTCAAGGTGGGAAATGCTCTCGCCGCTGGCATCCTCGCGTGAATGCAATTGCCAGCGACCGTCCTGTAACTCGCTCAAAAAATACAGCCGACCCGATCCTGGTTGCTGGACAAAGGAACGCCCAATGCCCGTGGCAACCGGCACAACCGGGGCCTCGTCCAGCGTTGCCAGCACTAGCTCCATGGGCTCGGCCACGAGGAATACGGCAAGTCGCTCCGGCGACAACCAGCGATGATAGCCCACGTTATCGAACTGGTGTAACAGCCTTGCTTCCGGCCGGCCATCGTCCGTGTAGCGCCAAAGCTGCTGGGCACCGTCAGATTCCACCCGCACCACCGAAAAGCCGCCGTCACGCAGGGGAGTTGGAGAATACTCGCTCTCCGGAGTATGCGTCAGTTGTCGCAAATCCCCGCTAGCCAGATTGAGTCGATACACATCTGCCTGCAAGTCCTCGCCAATGGCACTGAATAGCAAGGACTCACCGCCGGGCAAAAATGCTGGCTGGTTGTCGTAACCATCCCGACGCGTGAGGTTACGCAAGCTGGTCTTGTCGGGTTCACCGTCCACCCCGATGGCGAGCAGAAAAATATCTGTATCCGGTACCTGGCTGGCTATGGCCCTGGCGGCTGCGTCAGGCTCTGGCTGAACGTCCTCCTTCGACCAGGCCGGCGCCGCTGAACCCAAGATCAACAACACGGTCAGTAAGGGGGGCAGCCCGTTTCTCATACTCGACACTCCTTCACCCATTACGTCTGCAACCCAGCCCGCACAAGTCGGCGCAAGAGCCAGACCAGCCCACCCTACCAAGGCATAGAATCCAGATCCACGTTGCCGCCGCTGAGGATCACTCCCACTCGCTGGCCCTGTAACTCAAGGCGGTGATGCAACAAGGCAGCAACCGGCACCGCTGACGAGGGTTCGATCACCAGCTTCATTCTTTCCCAGACAAAGCGCATGGCGGCGATAATTTCGCTCTCCTCCACGCACACGATATCCTCAACGTGACCGTGAATGAGCGCGAAATTTCTTACCCCAAGCGACGCACGCAAGCCGTCTGCCACCGTGTCAGGCGAATCCATCACCACTCGGGTGCCACTATGAATCGACTGCCGCGCATCGTCTGCCTGGCGCGGCTCTACACCGATCACCCGGGTCCCTGCGCCAAAACCAGCCGCCGCCAGCAATGTCCCTCCAAGCAGACCACCGCCACCTACGGGGACCAGAATGACATCCAGCTTTTCGACCTCTTCCATCAACTCCAGGGCCGCGGTGCCTTGACCGGCTATCACCATGGAATCGTCATAGGGATGGACTATGTGGGCGCCGGTGTCTTCAACCACCTTGGCCAGTGCATCCTCCCTTGCCCGCATACCTGGTTCGCAGTCCACGACATTGGCCTGGTAGTGACGCACCGCCGCCCGCTTTACCTCTGACGAATTCGAGGGCATCACAACATAGGCCGGACACTGCCGTATCATGGCGGCAAGGGCCACTGCTGCCCCGTGATTACCCGAAGAATGAGTGGCTACCCCTCTGGCCAGGCCTTCTTCATCCAGGGCAAATACCGCATTACACGCACCGCGGGCCTTGAACGCGCCCACACGCTGCAAATTCTCGCATTTGAAGAATACCTCCGCCTGGGTCAGCGCATTAAACGTGCTGCTGGAATGCACCGGCGTGCGGTGTACGTAGCCGGCAATTCGCTCCCTGGCTACCACGACATCGGCAAAGGACGGAATATCAATCATGCGTGTCACTCCTCCTCCAACACAGCAACATGTTGTTCGCCGGCATAGCGCGTCTGTCCAGCAAGCTCAGGCCTATGCCGGCAGCCACGGATTCCAGAACGGCCAGGTCGCGAATCGCCATGTGCGGGTGTCTGAGCCTCAGGCTGGCATCAAAATCCCGATTGCTCTGACTGGTAAACTCCCCATCAAGATTAAACGGCCCATAAACCAGGAAACGCCCTTCGGCAGGCAGCAGTTCGACGACCTTCTGAAACATGGCAAGGACTTCGTCCCAGCTCATGATATGACAGGTATTGGAAGTATAGACTGCCTGCACGTCGGGAACGGACCATTCGGCCTGACCCACGTCCAGGTCCACGGGGCCGTCAATATTTTCCAGGGCCGAGTGCTGAATCGCAGAACGTATCACTGCATGATTCTCTGGCAGGTCGCTGGTCAGCCACCGTAGCCGTGGAAAGTGCCGGGCAAAATACACTGCGTGCTGACCTGTACCGGAGCCAATTTCAAGCACACGGCCCTGCTCAGGCAACCATTCGGCGAGGACCTGCCTTATGGGTTCTTTATTGCGGTCAGCCGCTTCGGCAAAGGCGCTCACACATAGGACTCCGTAGGCTGGTCTGGCAAACCGAACAAGCGCTCACGATAGTGCTTCAACTCGGCAATCGAATCATGGATGTCGTCTATCGCCAGGTGCCGGGACTCCTTGCTGAAGCTCGCGGTCACTTCCGGCGCCCAGCGTGCAGCCAACTCTTTCAACGTGCTCACGTCCAGGTTGCGGTAATGAAAGTAGCGCTCCAGGTCGGGCATGAAGCGGGCCAGAAAACGCCGATCCTGGCATATGCTGTTACCACACATGGGGGAAAGCCCCGGATCGACATATTGCGCCAGGAAATCAAGGGTTCTGCGCTCGGCCTCGGCCTCGTTTATATGACTCTCCCGCACGCGTTTGACCAGTCCAGACCCATTGTGCTGGCGCGTATTCCAATCGTCCATCTCCTCCAACGCGGCGTCAGGCTGGTGTATCGCCATCACCGGCCCCTCGGCCAGGAGATTTAGATGTGTATCGGTTATCACTGTGGCGATTTCAATAATCCTGTCCTCATCAGGAAGCAGGCCAGTCATTTCCAGGTCGATCCAGATCAGGTTCTTGGGGTGTTTGGGCATTTAGGGAACCTCTGATTTATTCTGGGCGAAGTAGATTCTAGGCGAAAAGACTCAGATGCGAGGCGCCAATAGCACGTAGTTGCTGGGCTATCGCAAGAATTGGCAACCCAGAAGCTGTATTTTTGGACCTGGGATACGAGTTCGGGCATGCACCAGGTTGCCCGGGCCCACACCGTTTGCTTGCCGCGCATTCTAGCAAAGGCTAAGCTGTTGCGCCCATTGAACATGGAACCCGGATGAGCGCGTTTAGCTGGATTTTCGTCATTTTTCTCCTCGCTGGCACTGCCTGCCGCCTTTGGCTGTCCAACCGACAGACCCGCAATGTTCGCGCGCACCGTAGCCAGGTGCCAGAACCCTTCGCGCAAAAGGTATCTCTGGAAGACCATCAGAAAGCCGCGGATTACACCCATGCAAAGGCGCAGTTGGGCAGAATGGAAACCTTGTACGATGCCATGCTGCTGCTGGGATGGACTCTGGGCGGAGGCATCGCGCTCGTGCAATCGCTGGTACAGGGTAGCGGTCTCGGGGGACTTTGGGGCGCCATCGCATCAATACTGTTGGTGCTGCTGGTCAGTAGCGCCCTCTCCCTGCCTTTCAGTATCGCGCACACCTTCGGTATTGAGGCGCGCTTCGGTTTCAATCGCTCGACCCCCGGACTATTTGTCGCGGATATGCTCAAGGGCCTGGCGCTCACTCTCGTCCTGGGGGTGCCATTGATCGCGGCCGTGCTGTGGATCATGGCGCACGCTGGAGAACTGTGGTGGCTCTATGCCTGGGCGCTGTGGTCGGGATTCGGCCTGCTCATGTTCTGGGCCTATCCGACCTTGATAGCCCCCTTGTTCAACAAGTTTGAACCGCTGGAGGATGCCAGCCTCAAGCAGCGTGTGGAAACCTTGCTGGAGCGCTGTGGTTTTCACAGCAAGGGCATTTTTGTCATGGACGGCTCACGTAGATCTGCACATGGCAATGCCTATTTCACCGGCATAGGCAACAATAAGCGTATCGTCTTTTTTGACACCCTAATCAAAACCCTGGAACCGCTGGAAGTGGAAGCTGTGCTGGCGCATGAGCTGGGCCATTTCCGCAAGCGCCATGTGCGCAAGCGTATAATTTGGTCGCTGCTCAGCAGTCTCATCGGCCTGGCCCTGCTGGGTTGGCTGAAAACCCAGCTATGGTTTTACACGGGCCTGGGCGTGCCCGCCGCTTCCGATCAAGCTGCGCTGCTGCTATTCATCATGATTGCACCGGTCTTCACCTACTTCTTCTCGCCATTGTCGGCCTGGTTTTCGCGCAAACATGAATTTGAAGCCGATGCATACGCCGCCAGCCAAAGCGACGCGGGCGCGCTGGCAGAGGCCCTGGTGAAACTGTACCGGGAGAACGCCTCCACATTGACGCCTGATCCGGTGCATTCGGCATTCTACGACTCTCACCCGCCAGCATTGACCCGAATACAGCACCTGAATGGGCTGGCCAACTCCGCATGACAGGCGAACAGGGCATCGTTGCTGCCAACTTCGGCCGGCAAGTCCTGGTAGAGAACGCTGACGGAGCGCTGGTTCCCTGCATTATTTCCGGACGCAAGCTGCGGCCAGTCACCGGCGACCGGGTGATATGGGAGCGTCTGGACGAACCGGGTAAGGGCCTGGTGTGCAAAATCCTGGATCGGGACAACGAACTGACCCGACCTGACCGAAGGGGACGCACCGACGTGTTGGCGGCCAACATCACGCAGGTGGTGGTGGTTTGTGCTCCGCGTCCGGCACCAGACTTGTTCCTGATAGATCGCTACCTGGCGGCAGCCGCTTTTATGGGTGCCTCGGCCGCGGTAGTACTGAACAAGTCCGACCTGGTGGAGGAGACCGGGCTGGGACCGCTGCAGGAAGCTTTAGAGGAATACCGACGTATCGGGTACCCGGTACTGCATACCAGCGCAAAGGCCATGAATGGACTGGCTCCCTTGCGCGCACAGCTGGTTGGACAGGTCAGCATTCTGGTAGGCCAGTCGGGCGTGGGCAAATCATCGATATTGAACGCCCTGCTACCTGAGGCAGACATACTGACCGGCGAGTTGTCAGAAGGCAGTGGTGAGGGTCGTCACACTACAACCGCATCCCGCATGTATCACCTGGATTCCGGCGGTGATCTCATCGATTCTCCAGGAGTACGTGACTATGCACCGGCCGCCTTTGGCGAGGCCGATCTCACGCACGGATTTCTGGAATTTGCTGAGCCAGCCGGTCATTGCCGCTTCGCTAACTGCCATCACCTGAGAGAACCCGGGTGCGCCATCATCCAGGCGGTGAAGGAAGGTAAAATCTGCGCCCGCCGCTATGAAAGCTTCAAGCGTCTGGAGCGACTGATGACCCAGCTGCGGCCGGGTTACTAAGGGAGCGCCCTAGCTCTCACCCTTGTCTTTTAGAGCCTGCTCTCGTGCCGCCCTGGCGAAGGCGTTGGGTTTTTCGGCGGACCGCTTGGCGGCCGAAGGCGCCCCTTGCACCAGTTCGGTCAACCTTGACACGGTGATCAGCGCCATCCCCACAACCGCCAGCGAGACGAACAGCGTGGCAGGCTTACCATTCGGAAAGTCCTCGACCAACAACTTTGCACCCACCATGATCAAGACCGGGTATACCAGCCACTTCGCTTCCGGCCATCTCTTTTTGCGACTCGCAAATGCCAGTGTCACAGCGGATACAGAAAGCACTGTTGTTCGCAGGGCCGCAAGCACGGCAAGGTCGGCTTCGGGGCCGGGCACAGCCGCCAGCATCGGGGCCAGGTACAGCACCAGCAGACCGCCCACTTCCCATACCGCCAATACCAGTACCATTACCTGCGGCATGCCCGCCAGCTTGCCCCAGCGGGTAGAGCGCTGGGCCACCGGTATAAACAGGCTTACAACCGTGGCCAGGGCTACCACTACCTCCCAGGGGATCATATGCGGCCAGCCTTCTGTGGCGCCGCCCGCCAGGGCCTGGAAACCCGTGCTCAATATGCCCGACCCCAGACCGGCCGTGATGAGTAACAGCGAGCATTGCAGACTCAAAGTCACCATGCCCTGGCGCCCGCTGTACCAGGCCAGGACCAGCGCCAGAACTGCCCAGGCTGCCGCCGCCATGGCCGGCGAGAGTAACAGGGTGCTGCCGGCCGCCACCAGCCCGAGTCCCAGGGTGGAGTAGAAGAAGAAATTCCGCCCTCGGTCGGCGAGAGTTCGCGGGGTAAAGGCCAGTGCGTAGACCAGCACACCCAGCAACAGTGCCAGGACACCCAGGACTGACATCTGAATTTGACCGGTCCTGGACACCTCACTCACCACGAAAATCAGCAAGCCCAGCGTCAGCATTCCCTGTACGACTTCAAAAATTCCAACCTCTTTGTTCTGCAGGTGCGTACGCAGAGCAAAGCTCACCATGTACATCAGCAGCAATACCACCGCAAACGCAAAGGCCGCCATGGGTTGCACCGTCCAGCGTTCGCTGGTGCTGAGTAAAACCAGGGCAATCACGCCCGTGCCTGCCCCCAGTGCACTGATCCACTGCATGCCCCGCCATTGCCGTGTGTAGACCGCCCACAAGGTCGCCAGGGCCAGTAACAACAGGACCAGAACATAGGGCTCCGCGGTCAGGGAGGCACTGATCAGGTACATGGCGGTCCCCACGCCACCGGCATTTATCGCCCAACCTAACAAGCGCAAATCCCGTTGCGCCGCTACAAGCAGGGACATGGCACAGTAGATCGCCAGGGCGATGGCACCCTGGGTACCGGAGAGTAAATCGAAGCGGGTAACTGCCTCCACCAGCAAAGGAAGGGCGAGTAATAATGACGCGATGGAAAAAAACAGGGCACTGGCACGCTGATTCTCTTTGCCGCCGACCCTGTAGGCCATCACCAGCCATAGCACCGCATAGGAGGCGCCAAGAGAAATCCCCAGACCGGTATTTACAAATTTATAGTCGGTAATTGCCCGCAGGAAATACGCACCACCGAAGATTAGCAACACTCTGCCCAGGTGGGTGGCGGCATTGGATACCGAACCCTCATTCAGGCCGGCAGCAAACTTCTCATCACTTGGGGGAGCAATCTTGCGCTTGCCCTCAACGGCGCTCAAGCGCCGCTCTACCGCCGCGAGACGTGCTTCCAGATCTGCAAGTCGATCATCCATAGCAACACCTTTGAGCGTGGCAGAGCCGGCATGCAATCCTGCCACAAACAGCTATCCCGTTTTTGCCTGGTCACCTTCCCGCACAGCCGACAAAGACATGCGCATAAGGTGGGACGACCTGTCGCTACAGGCCGTCACCCTCCGATTTCAGTGATGGCACAAACTTGTTGATTATCGAGAAAAGGATAAAGGGGATGGCTATCACGGTCAGCGCACCAAACAGCCCTTCCTTATAGGTTTCCATGCTGTGGGGAATAATCGGAATGTGGTAATGCATGTAACCTGAGAAGGACAAGGAAAATGCCTGTCCGCCGATGACCACGTTCCAACGCATCATAAACACGCCAAACAGCACCAGTATCAAAGCCACTACCGTTCTTCTTATCGTGAGCTTGGGTAATAACAACAGTATGAAGGGCACCAGATTACCCATGGTGTACTGCAAAAAGAAAATATTTAAGAAGTCTTTGCCATACATAACCGAGCGCAGGATGTCCCAGGATTTCATCGCGGTATAGCCACGAAAAATCAGGTCCAGCATCTCCAGACTGATCGCCGCTACCAGGAACCCCAGCAGATAACGTCCCGCCTCAAACACAACTTTCTCCTCGGCGCCTTCTAACTTGATCCCCCTGGAGGTGCTTCTTCTATTGCGAAATGCCCGCCATTCCATGATTACGATATAGGTCAGCATACATAAGGCGATACCCGAAACCACCGCCGACATAATGAAAATAACCGGCATCAAGGGAGACATCCAAAGTGCGTTGGCCTTGACGGAACCGAAAATAAAACCCGCATACCCATGCAGGAAACAGGCAACAGGAATACCTATACCTGCAAGTATCTTGGCCGCTTTCTTGTCGGTAGCAATAGCCTCTTCGCTAATATCAAACGCACCCATGGTGAGAACCAGGTAGATCATGCGGGTCATCGCGTTGGCCAACCCGGTCTTGCCTTTCAGGGCCTGTGCCTGCTCCACGAAGTACTTGCGATAGACAAACCAGATCTCACTGACAACAATCAATCCATAGGTCGTGAAGACAATTCCGAAGGCCGCGATAGCCGAGGTAAAGTGCGGCGTAAGAAGCGGCTCCATGGCCCTTGTGGGTTGCTGCAAATGCAGCAATAACGGCAAGGCCGCGACCGGTAACAAAGCCAGGGAGAACACCAGGGAAAACTGGGCGATGTCCTTCAGCGCTTTCTGGTCAAATACATGATAAAGAGACGACAAGACGAAAGCGCCCGCCACCAGTCCGGTCATGTACGGATACATGACAATCTGGATACTCCAGTAAATATACTCATTCGGGTATACGAAGAGTTCCTTTACCGTCCATTCAACGCCGTGTACGACTAGATCAGGGGACATGACATTACCTCACGTTTTCGTCGAGGCCCAAATAAAACACATGCGGCTTCGTCCCGTATTCATCTTTAAGCACCGCCACCCGTTTGGTCGTAATTACCTGTGTAACAGGATCATCAGGATCCTTCAGGTTACCCAGCTTGCGTGCGTCAAAAGCACAGGCCTCGACACAGGCAGGCTGCAACCCCTTGCTGATCCGGTGATAGCAGAAGTTGCACTTGTCCGCAGTCTTGGTGACGGGATGGAAGAACCTGACTCCATAGGGGCAGGCCATGATGCAGTAGCCACATCCAATGCACCAACTGCGATCAATAAGCACTACGCCGTCGTCAGTCTGGTACGTGGCACCCACGGGGCAAACTTGCACGCACGGCGGGTTTTCACACTGGTTGCAGAGTTTGGGTACGAAGAACGCCTTGGTGATGTCCTCGGGATTAATCTCCTCACCTTGAATCTTGTCATCTATGAATCCGTCACGACCACCCAGGGGCGAGTCGATATGCACCTCGCCATCTCTGGTCACCACGTAGCGTTCAATCCAGGTACGGGTCACCGGGGCATCATAGGGTATTTCATTTTCCAGCTTGCAGGCCTTGACGCACATGCCACAACCAACGCACTTGTTGGTATCAACCAGAAAGGTCCACCTGGTTTTTTTGTTTTCTATCGCGGCCCTGAGTTCTTCCGGGGTCAGGAAGACGACTGCCGTAGCCGGCAACACGGCCGCAAGAGTGGTTGTAACGGTGTTTTTGAGAAACTGTCGACGAGAGCACTCCATCACCGATCCTCCAGATTTGGGTTGTGGGGGTTATGGCATTTACTGCACTCGAATTTCTTTTTATGCTTTTCGCTTACAACACCTTTCATCATTCCCCGTTTGCTGTTCGGATACTCAAGCAATGCATGGCAGCGCAGGCACAGATCACGTGATGTATCTATGACCAGTTTCTTGACTTTCCTGGGATGTCCCGCGGCCGGGCCATGGCAATTCTCGCACTGTATGTTCTTGTGCCTTGAGTCACTGATGGACTGGCTGTTTTCTTCATGGCATTTTGCGCAACGCTCCCGGCCCTGATATTTGACCGGGAAATCCTTCCATTCCTGCACGTTACTCAGACGATAGAAACCGTAGGTGAACGAATCACCATGTACGCCGAAATCTTTGGGAACCATAAAGTACCTGGCTGTCAGCACCAGAACGACCAACCCGATGGCCAACCATAATGGTCGCAATACGTGGTTCTTCATGCCCCCTCCGGTCGATTCGATCGAAAATTATTTCTTCTGAATCTTAAACACGGGCGGCCAGTTTTTGTTCGAGATGATGTGTCCGATCCTGAGAGCAGGCCTGGAACATTCCTGGCTTCGATCCATCAGCGCATCGTGCTGTCGCTAGTGACTGCCATGGTCGGTCGGTTACATCGGGTTGCGCAATAAGTAGAAACCCGGGGGTCTCTACAGGGTGATCTCGGGGCGTGTCTCAAATTATCTGCCCGGCGAAGAGGGCCATTCTGAGTGTGGTGACGCCAGGCAAAGGGGCAACCCGGCGCTGTGACTAATCCATGGTGTGCCTGCCGGCAAAAGCGTGTGACAGCGTTCCGCCGTCAACGAATTCAAGTTCTCCACCTACCGGGACCCCGTGGGCAATACGCGTGGAGCGCAATCCCTTCTTGTTGGCCAGGTCTGATATGTAATGCGCCGTGGCGTCGCCTTCCACGGTCGGGTTTGTTGCCAGGATAACTTCCTTTATCGAACCGCTTTCCAGGCGTCGTTCAAGCAAGTCTATCCCCAGCTGGTCAGGACCAATTCCATCCAGGGGTGACAAATGACCCATCAGTACAAAATACAAGCCGCTATAACCGGCGGAATGCTCCACTGCCATCACGTCGGCCGGTGTTTCCACCACACACAGCAAGCTGGCATCCCGTGAAGACCCCTTGCAGATCCAGCAAAGTGGCTCTTCCGTCAACATACGGCAGTTTTGGCAGTGGCCTACGTGGTCTACGGCCTGCACTATGGCCTGCGCCAATGCCCCTGCACCATCCCGATCTCTCTCAAGCAGGTGAAAAGCCATGCGCTGTGCGGACTTCGGTCCCACCCCGGGCAAACACCGCAGGGCCTCCACCAATCTACTGACAAGTGGTGAGTAACTCATGCGACTAGAAAGGCAGTTTCATGCCGGGTGGCAGAGACATTCCCGACGTGAGGGAGGACATTCTCTCGCTGGTAGTGCGCTCAATCCGATGCACCGCATCGTTTATTGCCGCGGCCACCAGGTCCTCCAGCATTTCCTTGTCATCCCCCTGCAAGGAAGCATCTATCTCTACACGGCGTACTTCATGTTTTCCATTCATCACGACCTTGACCATGCCGCCACCAGATTCGCCGGTCACCTCCAGACGGGCCAGCTCTTCCTGCGCTTTTTGCATGTTGGCCTGCATTTGCTGGGCCTGCTTCATTAGTTGGCCAATTCCACCTTTCATCGTTTCAACTCCTAACGCCTCTGTCAGCTAATCATCCAGCGGTCTGATCGTATCTTCCAATATCGCAGCGCCAAATGTCGATTTTAGCGCCTGAATGTTCGGGTCCTGCTCCAGCGACTCGCGTGCCTGTTGCAGGCGCTCCTGCTCCTGCCGGGCCACTTGTTTCGCGGGCGTTTCTACTGCGGGTTCGGCCAGTACGATGCGCAGCGATATATCGGATTTGAAATATTCCGACATGCTTTTCTGCAAATTGGCCTTCAGGGTATCGGTAATCAATGCCTTGCTCGCTGGATCCAGTTGCAGGGAAACCACGTTCCCCTCCCGACCCAGCATTTGGCAATTAACCGCTACCTGGCGACTAACACCCTTCAGACGCATCGATTTGATCAAGGAAGCCCAATCCCGGGAGCTTGAATCCGTCTTGCCCGGCTGCCTGGTTTCCCCGGATTCCTCATTTGCCGGAGTTGGTCCAGCCAATTCCGAACTTGTCGCCTGGGTCTTTTTACTCGGCGATGGAGCAGACTCCCGCTGCCTGCGACTCCCAGTCTTGTCTGGGGAATCCCCGATGGCAGCGGGCTTCTTCGACCCACCGCGCCCGGGAGTGGACGTGGCGGAAGGCGGGGCACCTGCATCAGGCTTGAACGCGAGCATGCGCAGCAGGGTCATTTCAAAGCCGCTCTTTGGATCCGGCGCCAGGTCGATGTCACGCCGACCCGTGATAGCAATCTGGTAGAACAATTGCACATCTTCAGGTGTCAGCATGCCGGCAAGGCGTTGCACGCTATCATCGTCCTCATCTTCCAGACCGGCGCCCGGAACCACCTGGTGGACGGCAATCTTCTGCAGCAAGGAAGACAGGTCAATCAGTGCCTTGTCGAAATCAGGAGCATCCTGGGCCAGGACCCGGGCGCATTCCATCAGGCCCGCTCCATCATGCATTGCCAGTGCTTCCAGCAGGTGGGTGACATGATGCCGGTCTATACTGCCGAGCATCTTGCCCGCCTCCGCTTCGCGGACCTCACCACCACCGAATGAAATAGCCTGGTCCAGCAGACTAAGTGCATCGCGCATACTGCCCTCGGCAGCGCGCCCCAGCATCCTCAAAGCCGTGCTATCAGCCCCGACCCCTTCGCTCTTTACGATAAGCTCCAGGCGCTCGACTATTCGGTCCAGCGAAATGCGCTTGAGATTGAATTGCAGGCAACGTGAGAGCACGGTTACCGGAAGTTTCTGGGGATCGGTGGTTGCCAACAGGAATTTCACGTGTGGTGGCGGCTCTTCCAGGGTCTTCAGCAAGGCATTGAAAGAATGACTGGAGAGCATGTGTACTTCATCGATGAGGTAGACCTTGTAGCGGCCACGGGTGGGCGCATACTGCACGTTCTCCAGGAGCTCCCGTGTATCGTCCACCTTGGTTCGCGAAGCCGCATCCACCTCGATCAAATCAACGAACCTGCCCTCGTCAATCTCTACGCATGCAGAACATTCACCGCAAGGTTCTGAGGTAACGCCTTTTTCACAATTGAGAGATTTGGCGAAAATCCTGGCCACGCTGGTCTTGCCCACTCCCCGTGTACCGGAAAACAGGTAGGCGTGATGCAGGCGGTCGTTATCCAGGGCATTGATCAAGGCCCGCAGGACATGCTCCTGGCCAACCATTTCGGTGAAATTTCTAGGGCGCCATTTTCGGGCCAGTACAAGGTAACTCATGCGTGATGGTTCTTCGCGGAAAAGCCGTTACTCTACCATCAATACCCTTGTTCGTGGACCCGGAATGGAGGCGGTCCGTACCAGCCACACCCCGGCGCACGGCGTCACCGCTGCCGCTGCTCCCTTCCGGGTCTGACGGGGTTCACGGTTAGTCGTCGCGAGGGGACCAGCACGGACCACCATAACTCGCGGAGGTGCGTATTCTACCCGGGTTTTTCGCCGGGTCCCAGTTACCTGGGAAGAGTGTCGGCCCTGGATTTCGGTCTGGCTAAGAAAATATGGCGGAGAGGGTGGGATTATTCGCCGACGCTGTCGGCTCACCCCTCAAGGGG
>JAPHSC010000029.1 GCA_026193125.1 Gammaproteobacteria bacterium | reverse complement strand
TGCCAACCGGGTGCGCACCTACACGCTGATTTTTGACGAACTGGATCAGTTCCTGACCAAGCAGAAAGTACCCTACCCTGCGGCACTGCGTGATGCGCAAAATTACGTGCGCGCCTATGCCCGCGGCCTGGGGGTATTTGAGTTGCCGGAATATCTTGCCTGGCCCGACTGGCAACAATGGGAGCCACTGCTGGCCTGGCTCAAGAGCAAGCGCAGTCAGCCTTGAGCAGAATTGTCAGGCGATAAGCCCATTTCCTTCAAGCTGGCGCGCAGGCCTTCGAGCGGATTGCCATAGCGTGGCACTACCCCGAGATCCTGGCGCATGCGCCGTGTATCCAGTTGCCGTGACTCTGACAAGAAGGACCAGCGTCCCGGGCTGATACGCTGTTGCGCCTCGCTGCGAGCCACCAGTTCAGGGTCTGGCAAACCGGTGGCTCTGGCGGCCGCCTGGGCGAAACCGGTTGCGCTTAGCGGGTTTCCATCTCCCACATTGAACACACCGGTAGCCTTGGAATGATCCGCTGCCGCAAGGCAACAGGCCACCAGGTCGTCGACATGAATCCGGTTACCCGGTGGCGAGTCTTCCGGACTCAGGAAAGCCTCCCCTTGGGCCAAAGAGGCCAGTGGGAGCCGGTGTGGGCCGTAAATCCCTGGAACTCTTAATATCGTCCAGCTCACCTGATTGGCCTGTGCCCAGTCGCGCACGGTTTGCTCTGCCGCCAGGCGTCGACGGCCGCGTTCGCTGCCAGGATTTACTGCTGCGTTTTCGTCTACCAGTTGACCGGCGTAATCTCCATACACACCCGAGGTGGAAATGTAGATCAGCCGGCGAGGGGGGGCCGGGAACAGATCGAACAACGCGGAAAGCCGGTGGTCCTGTCCGGACGTCGCCGGTGGCACGGTGTAGATCAGGGTCTGCCCCGCAATGGGCAGGGCCAGGTGTGCACGCGCCGCATCCA
The DNA here is from genome assembly GCA_026193125.1 of Gammaproteobacteria bacterium. Taxonomy (GTDB): domain Bacteria; phylum Pseudomonadota; class Gammaproteobacteria; order Steroidobacterales; family BM003; genus CAKZML01. Next base: position 3,373 of record JAPHSC010000029.1, on the reverse strand, counting down.
GATCCAGGATTTGATAATCGATGCCCAGGGCGTCCAGCCCGGCAGCATGGTCGGCAGAGCGGGTCAGCACGGACACCGGTCGTGCCTTGAGCACGCAGTGGTCCACCAGGCGCTTTCCCAGGTAGCCATAGCCGACGACAAGTAGAGGTGCAATAGAGTCCATGATCCTTGCAGAAGTTATATCGGTCTCGGGTTATTCTTCCGAGCCTTGTAGCACGAACCCACGGCGTTTTCATATGAATAGGGAAAATGGAACAGTCTTGCTCCAGCCCTCGGGTCAGGAGCTTGTCCCCAGGCAAGGGCAGAGCATCCTGGATGCCGCCCTGGAGGCCGGCGTGAATCTGCCACGCAGTTGCCAGAGCGGCTTGTGTGGTGCCTGCAGCGCGCGCTTGCTTGAAGGTCAGGTCAGCTATGAGGGAGGCAGGCCCATGGGATTAAGCGAGGAAGATGAGCGAGAGGGCAAGGTGTTGCTGTGCATGGCGCGACCCCTTGGCCGTGTGCGCGTGGAAGCGATTCCGGTGACCAGGGCCGGCCAGGCCGAGGTCAAGCGTCTGCCTTGCCGGGTGCAGAGCCTGTCCATGCTGTGTCATGACGTGATGCGCCTGGAACTGCGTCTGCCTGCCGTGGAGCCGCTGGAGTTTGAGCCCGGCCAGTATGTGGACCTGATGCTGCCCGGTGGACGCCGGCGCAGCTTTTCCATCGCCGGTCACTCGAATGACGGTAGGGTCATTGAGCTGCATGTGCGCAGGGTGTCCGGTGGTGAGTTTACCGAATGGGTATTCGATGAACTTCGGCCCGGGTCAGTCTTGCGTCTGGAGGGGCCCTTCGGGAACTTTACGCTGCAACAGTCATCCCGTCCCTGGCTGATGCTGGCGGGGGGCACCGGTCTTGCGCCTATCAAGAGTATGCTCGACCAGGCCCTGCAGCAGGGGGAGCGGCGGGCTATCAGGTTGTTCTGGGGGGTTCGCGACCAGCGGGATCTGTATGCCACGGAAATCCTCGCAGACTACGCACGGAATTTCGAGGATTTTCGCTGGACGCCGGTTCTGTCGAAGGCCAGTGGCGCCTGGTCCGGTCTGACCGGTCTGGTGCACGAGGCGGCCATATCGAATACGCCGGATCTCTGGGCCTATGATATTTATGCGGCAGGACCGCCCGGACTGGTTGCCGCAGTCAGGAGCACATTTCCCGAGGCCGGTGCCAATCCGGCAACGATTTTCTGTGATTCCTTCGATTATTCACCAGACAGCCGCCGGCCCATACGCGGTGATCCGGTCTAACGGCGTCGACGCGGGCGTTCCAGGGCGGGCAGATCCTGATCCAGGTGGGTCGCCAGCGACAAGCCGGCACGAAATGCCTCGGAGGCGTTGACTGACTCCCCCAGCTTTTCCAGCAAGCGGCCATAGAGCTGGTAGCCCTCCGCAGTTGGCTTGATGCCCAGGCTGGTTTCCAGGTAGCTGCGTGCCTTGCCCCAAAGTTCATTGCGCATGCTCAGACGGGCTACTGCCAGCAACAGCATCGGGTCATCACTGTGCTCCGCCAACCAGGCCTCGGCGCGGGTCAGGTGCTTGGTTTTGTCAGCAACATCCAGGCGGCTGTACTCAAGCGCCAACCCGGAATCCCACGATTGATTCAGTTGCCTGCGGATGACCGGTTCGGCCTGGGCGGATTGTCCGCACTTCTTCAGCGCATCGGCCCAGGCCTTGAGCAACACCGGGTTGGCACGCAAATTCCTGGGCACACTGGACCACTGCGCCTCCAGGGCCGCGGCATCCGGCGCCCGCTCCAGTTTTGACAAGGCATTGGCGTAGGCGCCGACAGCCAGGGCATCCAGTTCGGCAGCCGGAAGTACCTTGCGTGCCCGCAATTTAGGTAACAGCTCCATCACGCCATCCCAGTCCTGGCGTTCCCGGCGCAGCCTGGCCAGCATGCCAAGGCCCTGGGCATGCTCCGGCGCAATTTCCAGCAATCTGGAAAGCGTCGCAAGCGCCTGGTCGGACTGTCCGTGGGCCATCTGCAATTCAGCCTGGGTCAGCAGTACGGCGTTGCCCGCATCGGGACTCTGCTCGTAAGCCATACGCAGCCAGTTATCACGTCTTTCGTAGGCGCCCTGCAACTGGGCCGCACGGGCTGCCGAAAGATAATTCAACAAGGGATTTTCATTTTTGCGTACGCCGCGAGTGAGTGTGCGCTCGCCACGTGACCAATTGCCCTCAGCCAGATCCAGCAAGCCACTGGTAAGCAATCGCTGTTCACGTCTCGCCCGGTACTGTCCGGCCATGCGCCCCAGGGCGCGGGGCGCTCGCCAGACGTGCAAAAGCAGACGCACCAGCACGTACAAACCGATAAGAATCAACACGATCACCGGTACGGAGGTTTCTAGCAGGTAACCACGAAAATTAAACATCACATAGCCGGGATCCTGCATCAACAGGGATGCCAGGACGGTGGCGACCAGCAGCGTAACGATAATAATCAGACCTGTTTTCATCGAATCTACATGCCGTTATTGGTTGCCAGGGTTTTGAGAAGGCTCAACGAACCTGATATGTCGGGCAGTACCGGTCGAATACTCTGCACTTCCAACTGGCCCAGAGTCTCAATGGCATTGCCGGTGGCCGTGTCTGCAGTATCGAAGTACTCACCCAGCCAGCGCCGGGCGTTGCGCAGGCTTTCCCGATAACTGGCTTCATCTCCATACAGCAGGGCCAGCCGGGCGGCCTCAAGCTTCAGCTCCAGGTTGCGCCTCAGGAAGTATTCCTCGTTGGGGCTCAGCAAGGGGGTGGCCAGCTCGTCGGTCTTGCGGACGCTGATGATGCCGCTGAATGCCTGGCCCATCTTGCTCACGGCACGGTCCCAGCCGTCGGCGTTCTCATCCAGCGACTCACCGGGCTGCTCGCCATTGAGTTGTATTGTCCGGGACAAGGGTAATTGGTCGATACGGGCAGCCAGGGTGCCAAGCGTCAATGCTATACCCTGGACATCTGGTAGCTTGACGGCATCCAGATCCATCATCTCGCCGCGAATCATGCGCCGTACTTCGGTCAGGGCAGGATCTTCCATTGCAGACAGCCTGCCATCGGCCAGGCGCAGGGCGGATATCGCAGACTTTACGTCCCTGGCCAGCTGCAGGCGGGCGTTGGCGATCTGCAGGAAATATTCGACCTCGGCGAGAATCCATTTGTTACGCATCTCGTTCGAGACACCGCGCTCGTCCTTGGCCATGCTCTCCAGGTTAGCCAGGCGCTGGGACAGGCCTGAAATGTCATTGAAGGTATCCTGCCTGGCTCCCTCGAGCGCGGCGCGGCCGGCCTCCAGCCTTTCTACTTCGCGCCTGAGCTCGGCCATCGATTGCTGCAGACTGTCTCTCTGA
>JAPHSC010000070.1 GCA_026193125.1 Gammaproteobacteria bacterium | reverse complement strand
TGGATAGGCAGAAAGTCAGCGACATGACCGACGCGTTCACCACCAGCGGTGGCTATCTCATGAAACCGGTATTTGCAGAAGCTGCCGCTTACTGCATGGGCGAATAGGAAGCGGGATGATGAAAATATACAATATATTTCGTGCCGCCTCGGCGACCACAGCTACAAGCAAGGTGATCGCGGTTGTTACCGCATTACTGTTGCTGAATGCTTGCGGCGGCGGAGCAGAGACCGAGACCAATCCACCCTCCGTAGTCGCGCAGACATCTACCTACTCGGGGCCGGCGCCCAGTTTTCCGGATGTGCAGGCATTTCGAATTAACCTGTGGGAAAGCATTCGCGGCGAAGAGCGCTGCGGCGCCTGCCACAATGCCGGCGGCCAGGCGCCCGAGTTTGCGCGTAGCGATGATGTGAATCTTGCCTATGCTGCAGCGCTTCCGCTGGTCGATCTGGAGTCGCCCGCCGACTCGCGACTCGTCGCCAAGGTTGGCGGCGGACACAATTGCTGGATCGGGACAGATGCACCCAGCGTGGCGGCCTGTGCCAACACCATGATTACCTGGATCGAGAACTGGGCGGGTAGTAGCGGCGCCACCAGTGGCCGACAAATTGTTTTGACTGCACCAGCTGCGCTGGTGGACCCTGGAGCCAGCAAGGCATTCCCAGCGAGCTCTGCCGGTTTCGATCCTATTCATCAAATCCTGCGCGCCAATTGCGCAGGCTGTCATACGCCAGATTCACTAACCCCGCAGTCACCATATTTTGCCGACGAAGATCGCGACATTGCGTATGACGCAGCCAAGTCAAAGATCAACCTGGATGACCCGGCGAAGTCACGGCTGGTAGTTCGCTTGCGCAATGAGTTCCATAACTGCTGGACCAATTGCCCGGCTGACGCGACAACCATGCAAACGGCGATCGAGAATTTCGCAGCCGGCATCACGGCGGACGTGGTGCCTGATAATCTGGTCATCAGTAAGGCCATGCGCCTGGCAGACGGGATCGTAGCCAGCGGCGGTAACCGCTATGAGGCGAATCAGATCGCCTTGTGGGAATTCAAGAGCGGCCAGGGTTTCACCGCATTTGACACCAGTGGCGTGGATCCAGCCATACATCTCACTTTGTCCGGTGATATTGAGTGGGTAGGTGGCTACGGCATCAATATACACAACGGCAAGGCACAAGGTTCCACTGCCAGCAGCCGAAAACTCTACGATGCGATTACCCCGACTGGCGAATATGCCATTGAGGCCTGGGTAGCTCCAGCCAATGTCACGCAGGAAGATGCCTACATCGTCAGCTACTCCGGCAGCGACTCGGTACGCAATTTCACACTCGGCCAGACATTGTATAACTACGATGCCTTTAATCGCAGCAGTACGACTGACGAGAATGGCAGCCCCGCCCTGTCCACGGCCGATGCCGATGAGGACCTGCAGGCGACTCTGCAGCATGTGGTCGTGAATTTTGATCCGGTCAATGGCCGCAGCATCTACGTAAACGGAGTGTTTACTGACGATATAGACCCGGAGGCTGGTGGCGACATCGGTAGCTGGCGCAATAATTTTGCGTTCGTGCTCGGCAATGAGACTTCCAGCAACCGTCAATGGCAGGGCGTCATACGCCAGGTTGCAATACACAACCGAGTGCTGACCCCGGAGCAGATCAATCAGAACTTCGAGGTAGGCGTTGGGCAGAAGTTCTTCCTGCTGTTCTATCTGGGCGATCACATCACCACGGTGCCTGAGCCGTACCTGTTGTTCGAAGTCAGTCAGTTTGACTCTTACAGCTACCTGTTCTTCAAGCCGCGCTTCATCAGTCTCGATGCCAGCGTCACGGATCCGGGGCCAATAACGATTGCGGGAATGCGAATTGGTGTCAACGGCGCCATAGCTGATGTCGGGCAGGCATATCAATTCATCGATACCCGCTCGTCTTCGTTTACCGCACCCTACACGCCGGACGGCCAGGTCCTGTCCACCCAGGGAACCATCATTTCGGTCAAGAAGACGCCGGAGCAGGATGAGTTTTTCCTGAGTTTCGATTTCCTGGGCAATAGCAGCAACGTGTTCGTCGAGGCGATACCATTGCCACCAGGCACACCGGCGAACGGCGATCCCGTGCCCGATATAGGCCTGCGCACCTTCGAGGAAATCAACGCCACGATGGCTGCCATCACCACCGTGAGTACGCAGAATCCCCTGGTGCTTGAAACCTACGAGCGGGTCAAGCAACAACTGCCGACCGTGGAGAACTTCGGTGGGTTCCTGGCTGCACATCAGATGGCCATCGCCCAAATGGCGATCGAGTACTGCAACGCGCTGGTCGATGACACCAGCAAGCGAGCGAGCTACTGGCCCGGTTTCGGTTTCCCGGCGAATATCAACACCGCCTTTGGCCCGGCGGCCAACCGCGACCTGGTATTCGACCCACTGATCAACCGCATTGCCTTACCCGATGCCTTCGGCACCGGGCTGGCAACGCAACCCGATGTGGCGGCGATGAAAGGCGAACTGAATGCGCTAACCGATCGCCTGACTGCCTGCTACAACTTCAGTACGGGTGCAAATAATTGTGAGGCGGGGCGTACCGATACGGTAGTTAAAGCGGTCTGCGGTGCAGCCCTTGGGAACGCAGCGGTCCTGGTTCAGTAGGCCGGCATTAAAGATACATAGAGGCACATCATGTTCAAGCGACGTAAACCACTGCTTCCCCACGAGCCCCTGCGATTGAATGATCACAGCCGGCCACTCACACGCCGCGAATTTATCGCACAGGGTTTTATGACCGGCGCAGCCACCATTATGGGTGGCGGTGTAATGGGACTGTTTGCTGACCCACGTGCGGCGTATGCCACGCTGTCAGGCGATATTTCAACACTGCGGGACAGCTGTGGCATCGCAACAGCCGGCGCAGGAAAAATTCCGTTTATTTGTTTCGATTTGGCTGGTGGGGCCAATATTTCTGGCTCCAACGTGCTGGTTGGCGGCGTGGGTGGACAGGAGGATTTTCTGAGTACCGCGGGTTATAGCAAGCTGGGCTTGCCGGGCGATCGCATACCCTCAATAGTGAATCCCGCCAACGGGCTTAGCGATTTTGTGAATCGTGACCTGGGCCTAGCCTTTCACTCGGACAGCGCGATGCTCGCCGGGATTATGCAGAAGGTGAATATGGCGGGTGGCTTTATAAACGGCGCAGTAATACCGGCCCGCTCCGATAATGACACGGGCAACAATCCGCACAATCCCATGTACGGGATAAACCGGGCCGGCGCTGATGGCGAACTGCTCACGCTTATCGGCTCACAAAGCTCCATATCCGGCGGCAACTCCATGGCGCCAGACTCCATGATCAACCCGGCTGTGCGGCCGACCAAGATTGATCGCACCAGCGACGCAACCGGCCTGGTTGACACCGGTCAATTGGTCGGGTTGCTCGACCAGTCGGACGCCGTGGCTGTAATGGAGTCCATACAACGTATCAGCGACATGAAGCTGGGGCGGGTTAACACGCTGGTTACAGCAGATGACGTACTGAAGGATCTGGTCAGCTGCGGTTACGTCAAGGCCGCTGACCTGGCCGATCGATACGGCAACCCCGGCGATATTAACCCGGCACTTGACTGCCGCATTGTCGGACCCGGTGGCGTATTCAGCCAGGCTGAGTTCGATAGCGACAGCGAGTTCCGCAAGACGGCCGCCATCATGAAACTCGTGGTAAATGGCTATGCCGGAGCCGGCACAGTCACGATGGGTGGCTTTGACTACCACACTGGCGATCGCGCCACCGGCGAACTACGTGACCTGCGCGCCGGACGCTGTATCGGCGCCTGCCTGGAGTATGCAGCGAAAGTGGGCGTGCCGCTGATGGTCTACGTGTTTAGTGACGGCTCCGTGTTCAGTAACGGCATGATCGACAACTCGGCAAATGGTGGCGGCAAGGGCGTGTGGACCGGCGATAATTCATCGACCGCCGCATCCTATATGCTGGTTTACAATCCCGGTGGCGCCCCGAGCCTGTTCACTGGCGGCAGTGATGGCAATACCGCGGAGCAGCACCAGCAAATCGGCTGGATGCGTGCTGATGCCTCGGTAGAAACCGCCGGTACACCGGCCGCCAACAACGTAAACCTGCTGGTGGAAAC
>JAPHSC010000296.1 GCA_026193125.1 Gammaproteobacteria bacterium | reverse complement strand
GCAGGGTTACCATAGAAGGGGAACCGTCATGGGTCGGGGGCTGGGGTGGGTATATTGTCGGGGCCCAGGTCGCCGGGCAGGCCACTCACTCAGGCGTTGGCGCCGCGCTGGGTGGTGTCGCCGGCGCGGTAGTTGGTCAGTCCATGGAAAAGTCTGCGACCACGGAGACCGGTCTGGAAATCCAGGTTGAGCTGGATAACGGAGACTTGCTGACAGTGGTGCAGGGCGACGCAATTCAGTTTGCAGCCGGTGACAGGGTCAAGGTCCTGCGACGCGGCAATTCGGAGGCGCGGGTCCAGCGGCCTTACTGATGATATTTTGGGCAGTCAGCTTCCAGCGCTGTGATCCTGATTAAACCCCCCGCGCTGGTAGAGGGGCCCCGCAAGTCATTCCGGCATATGCGGCGGATCGGGATCGAAAACTGCCTCGTCGATTGATGCGCTGGTTTTGTTGATCCACGCTTGCAGCAAGTCCAGGTGCTCTTTTTCCTCTGCGGCGAATTCTGCAGCCATGACGGTTATTTCCGGCACTCGGCTTTCGCGACTGATCCGGGCATAGAAATCATGTGCCCGCTGCTCGTTACCCATGGCCAACTGCAGGGCATGGGCCGTGTTCATCAGGTAGCTCACATCCCCGATATCGCCGGTTTCCGGTCCTTCCGCGCTCTCCCAACCGAAATCCCAGGGCGCAATAACGGGCAACTTGCGGTCTTGCGCAAGATCCCTGATTTCCTGTGCGTGCAGACGACTGTAATGCGCAAGCTTGCGGAAGGTCGCCGCGACGTCGGGGTTGTTATGCACATCCAGCATGTCGGCCAGTTCATCATGCCTCTCGGCGGCCTCTTCTTCGAGCGCAATCGAATAGGCAAGAAAGGTGTCCAGATCGGCAATCTTTTCGATAATGCTCATAGCGCGAATTCATTTTCAAAGAACGCCACTTCCGTGCCTGGACTGGTGCCCCCGGGCTGGAAGACGGGCAGGTCTTTCTGGTACACGATGCCCATGCCCATACCGTCATCCGCCTGGAGTCGCTGTATGGCAAGCACGGGGTCGCTGGTCGTTTCTGCCTCAAACGCATGCACGTGGTGCTTCCAGTCCATCTGCTCGGGGCGAAACGTCGGGCAGGGACTGAGCGCATGGACAAATGAGAATCCCTTGTGCTCGATAGCCGCGACCAGTATGCGCGCCAGCTCATTCGGGTCACCGGTGAAGGCTTTTGCGATAAACGAGGCGCCGGAAGCCAGGGCCAACGCGGCGGGTTTAAAGGAACGGATCATGGTACCGCCGGGTGTCAGCTTGCTGCCTGCCCAATCAGGTGCCGTGGTGGGTGAGGCCTGGCCCTTGGTCATACCGTACACCTCGTTGTCCATGATGATGTAGGTCATGTTCATATTGCGGCGGCAGGCGTGGATAAAGTGATTGCCACCTATGGAAAGACCGTCGCCATCGCCGCCGGCCACCAGCACGGTAAGATCCTCGCGGGCCGCTTTCAGCCCGGCGGCCAGGGGCAGGGCGCGACCGTGTACACCGTGAAAGCCATACACACTGGTATAGGCTGCAATTCGCGACGAGCAGCCGATACCCGAGATTAACGCCACGTTCTCCAGTGGAAGCTGAAGCCAGGCGAGGGCCTTGGTGATGGCATTGAGGACGGCGAAGTCCCCGCAACCCGGACACCAGATAGGCTTGATCGCAGACTTGTAGTCTTTTGGCTTGAGGGGTACGGGTGCGTTTGACTGCTTCATGCGCCACTCCAGTTCTCAATCTCTTGCACGATCTCGCCCGGACTGATCAGCAGGGGACCGGGCCTGGCGAATGTGCGGGTTTCCGCAGCAATATCGTAATAGGCGCGAAGATATCGGTGGAATTGCCTGGAGTGGCTTTGTTCAACCACCAACACGCGGGTTACGTTTTGCAATTCAGCGCCTAGTTTTTCCGGGCTTGCCGGTAGCAACAGGCGGATTGCGATCACTTTTATATCCTGCCCGCTGCGGCGTAACCGTTCCGCTGCCTCTCGTACGGCGCCCGAGGTTGAGCCCCAGGTGATGATGGCGGTAGCCCCCTGACCCCGTATATCCGCCCAGTGCTCGCCATAATTGAATTCGGTGATCTTGCGTGCGCGCTTGTCGAGTTGGATCTGGTGGTCGGCAGCCGCACTGGTGGGCTTGCCGCTTTCGGCGTGTTCCAGGCCATCGGCAACGTACATCAATGCAGGTGTACCCGGAATGGCCATGGGTGAAATCCCGTTTTCAGTGACCCGGTAACGCAGGTAGTCTTCGCCTGGCTCCGCCTTGCTGCGCGGCGGAATTTCCGGCAGGACGTACTCGGGCTTGTGTATTACTACCCGCGACTGGGCAAGGTACTGGTCGCTCAGCACTATCACGGCCGTTTGTAGTGCTTCGGCCAGGCGCACAGCCCACTCCGTGGTCAGTATGCAATCAGCGTGGTCCAGCGCGCCGAGCACCAGGTGGGGCGCCTCGCCGTGCAAACCATACAGGGCGATGTTGAGGTCGACCTGTTCCGATTTGGTGGGGATGCCGGTCGACGGTCCGCCGCGCATCACATTGATCACTACCGCCGGAATCTCGGCGGCTACCGCCAGTCCCATGGCTTCGATCATCAGCGCCATGCCAGGGCCCGAAGTCGCGGTCATTGCCGGTGTGCCGCCAAACGAGGCGCCGATGACCATGTTTATGGAAGCCAGTTCGTCTTCCGCCTGCACCAGGCATCCACCCAGTTGGCGCAGCCTCGGAGACAGCCACTCGAGCAAATCGCTGGCGGGAGTGATCGGGTAAGCTGCTGCAAAGCGAATACCCCCTCTGAGCGCGCCAAGCCCGCAGCCCTCGCTGCCGCTTATTTGCCAACGGTTATTGTCGTATTTGTCGTCTCCAGGCACTGGCAGCCTCGCGGACAGGCGTTTTTCGATGCCCAGTGTTTCGCCAAAGCCCCTGGCAAAAGCTGCCCTGGAGCCGCTGACAACCTCTACGCCCCTGTGCGAAAAAATACCTTCGATCAGTTTGCCGGCGCTGTCACCGCAAAATCCCATCCATTGCGCGAGCAGGCCCAGGGCAACCATATTAGGTCGGCCACTCGGCACGTCCTCGGCCAGGGCCTTCATCGGTATTTCGACGATCTCGACACCCAGGTCACGTATGACGGGCGGAATATCACCGGCAGCAGGATCGGCAATAATCAGGATGTCGGATCGAAGTTGGATTTCTTCAGCAAACCGCTCCGCATTTCGCCAATCCAGCGCGAGCCAGAGATTAAAGCGGTCATTCATACACTCCACTGCTCTTTCGCTAATCCGAAGCAGGGCAGCGGCCTCTCCGCCCCTGATCTGGGGCCCAAAGGAACGTCTTAGCATGCCGAAGCAGCCATTTTCGCCGGCCAGTTGCAGCAGAAGCTCGCCGACGGTGATGGCGCCGGCGCCCCCTGAGCCGGTGACTAGCAGGGATACATCAAATGGGTCTGAAGGATTCATAGATCAGGAATCATACCCGATAGCCGATGGTCGACCTGAAAAATTACTGGTGAATCCCGGCGCGCTCAAACACACGCGGCACTTACCTGGAGGAGGGATCTGGAAATCCGGGTAAAGCTGGTTAACGCAAGGGTGCTGGCAGCGATGCATTCCAACAGGATTCAGTTTGCACTCGGTGACAGGACCCAGGGTGCTGCGGCATGGCAAGAGCGAGGCGCGGGTCCGGCGGTCTTGCTAGTCCGTCTCGACGGAGACGGTCATATTGATTTGTTCGATCGGGCGCGGCGGCGCCAGG
>JAPHSC010000399.1 GCA_026193125.1 Gammaproteobacteria bacterium | reverse complement strand
CGATGGATCCTCCAGGGCTTCCTTCACCGACACCAGGAATTGCACTGATTCGCGTCCGTCAATAATCCGGTGATCGTAGGTCATTGCCAGGTACATCATTGGCCTGACCTTTATCTCTCCATCGATAACCATGGGGCGCTCCTGAATCTTGTGCATCCCCAGTATCGCGCTCTGAGGAGGATTCAGGATCGGTGTCGACATCAGCGAACCAAATACCCCGCCATTGGTCAGCGAGAATGTGCCGCCGGTGAGTTCCTCAATCGTGAGCTTGCCATCGCGGGCGCGCAGCGCCATGTCACCAATATTCTTTTCAATTTCCGCGAAGCCCAGATGATCTGCGTTACGCAGAACAGGAACAACCAAACCCCTCTCGGTGGAAACCGCCACGCCGATATCATAATAGTTGTGATACACGATTTCGTTGTTCTCAACGTAGGCGTTGACCACGGGAAATTTGCGCAGTGCCTCGACGCAAGCAGTGACAAAGAACGACATGAAGCCCAGGCGGACGCCATGGCGCTTCTCAAAAGTTTCCTTATAGCGGGTACGCAGAGCCATCACTTCAGTGAGATCCACCTCATTAAAGGTAGTAAGCATGGCCGCGCTTTGTTGGGCCTCCACCAGACGCTCCGCAATGCGCACACGCAGGCGGGTCATGGGTACGCGCTTTTCAGTGCGCGCCGCGCTCAAGCCTGCCGGCAAGTCTTCCACATCACCGCCATCATCGGGTTCGCCAGAAAGTTCCAGGTGGGCCAACACATCACCCTTGGTGAGCCTGCCATCCGGACCACTGGCCTGGATGCTCGCGGGCTGCAATTTGTGCTCGTCAACCAGGCGTCGCACCGAGGGACTAAGCTTACCCGTGCTTTCCAGGCTGGCCGCAGTTGCCGGCGCAGGAGTTGAAACTGCAGGAGTTACCGCTGCAGCCTCCATGGAGGCTTTACTTTCAGGCGCAGCAACAGTGGCAGACACAGGCCCTTCGGACAGGATCGCGATCAACTGTCCGCTGGTGACAGTGGCGCCATCCTGGATCAGAATTTTTTCCAGAACGCCAGCTACCGGGGCAGGTACCTCCAGCACCACCTTGTCAGTTTCCAGGTCCACCAGGTTTTCGTCACGGGCTACGGCATCACCCGGTTTTTTATTCCAGGTTACCAGCGTAGCGTCGGCTACAGACTCCGGTAATTGAGGTACCTTTACTTCGATGCTCATGCTTATTTCCTGCCAGACTGCTTGGGAGATTTTTCTTCGACCGATACCACGGCCGGCTCAATATTCAATGCCGCTTCCACCAACGCTTGCTGTTGTTGTAGATGCATCGCGTAAATACCCGAGGCTGGTGCCGCGGCACCAGTCCGGCCTGCATAAAAGAGTTTGTGCCGCACTTTCAATGCTTCCTGCAAGCGGTGGCGGATCTGATACCAGGCGCCCTGGTTTTGGGGTTCCTCCTGGCACCACACAATGTCTTTCGCATTACGGTATTGCTCTATCACCTCGGCATATTCGTCCGCCGGGAAGGGATACAACTGTTCGATACGCACAATGGCGACATTTTCAACACCATGGGTCTGGCGAGCTTCCAGCAGATCGTAATAAATCTTGCCGCTACAGAACACCACACGCTGGACCTTGCCCGGACGAATGCTCTCCATTTCCGGGATCACGTTCTGAAAGCTGCCACTGGTGAGATCGGTCTGGGTGGACACGCTCAAGCGATGACGCAGCAGACTCTTGGGTGTCATCACGATCAACGGCTTGCGCGCTTTGCGCAGCATTTGCCTGCGTAACATGTGGAACATTTGAGCCGGCGTAGAGGGCACGCAAACCTGCATATTGTGCTCGGCGCACAATTGCAGAAAACGCTCCAACCTGGCTGAAGAGTGCTCCGGCCCCTGTCCCTCGTAACCGTGTGGCAGGAAAAGGGTCAGGCCACACAAGCGGCCCCACTTGGCTTCTCCGGAGCTGATAAACTGATCGATAACAACTTGTGCCCCATTCACGAAGTCACCGAATTGCCCTTCCCAAATCACAAGTTGGTCGGGGTTGGCGGCGCTGTACCCGTATTCGAAGCCAAGTACCGCTTCTTCTGACAACAGCGAGTCAATCACCGCAAAGCGCGGTTGATCCTTAATGACATGCTCGAGCGGGCAGTAGGTGGCGTTGTCTGACTGGTTATGCCAGACAGCGTGGCGGTGGAAAAAAGTTCCGCGACCACTGTCCTGCCCTGTGATACGAATCCCGTACCCATCATCAAGCAGGGACGCATAGGCCAGTGTCTCGGCAAACCCCCAGTCCATGGGCAGCTCGCCAGACGCCATCTTTACTCGATCACCAACTATGCGTTGCACCCTGGCATGCAACTTCATCCCGGCGGGCACAGTCACCAGCGGCTTGGCCAGTCGCTGCAGTCGTTTCAGTGAAATGCTTGAATCCACCTCGTCCGCAAGCTCGCCATTGAAATGTGACCAATCAACCGTGTACTTATTACCGATCATTCCCAGGGACACATTGGACACCGATCCGCCGGTATCCAGCCTATCGCGAAACTGTTCCACCAGGTCCGCAGCACCCTGTTCGGTGATCAATTGCTCCTGCACCAAACGCTCGGCATACAGCTGGCGAGTGGTCTTGTGTTTGCGTATGGCCTTGTACATGACCGGCTGAGTGGCAGCAGGCTCATCGGCCTCATTGTGGCCATGACGGCGATAGCATACGAGGTCAATAACCACATCCTTGTGAAAGGTTCGCCGGTAATCCAGCGCCAGACGAGTGACAAATATCACCGCCTCGGGGTCATCGGCATTTACGTGGAAAATAGGCGCCTCGATCATCTTCGCCACGTCTGAACTATAGGGTGTTGAACGCGCGTCCTGTGGCTCACTCATGGTAAACCCAATCTGGTTGTTCACGATGACGTGCACCGTGCCACCGGTCCTGAAGCCGCGAGTTTGCGACAACTGGAGGGTTTCCATGATTACGCCCTGACCAGCAAATGCCGCGTCACCGTGCACCAGTACTGGCAGGACGGTGTCACCCACCGCATCGCCGCGCCGTTCCTGGCGGGCACGCACCGAGCCCTCCACCACAGGGTTGACGATCTCAAGGTGCGAGGGATTGAACGCCAGGGTCACGTGTACGTTGCCGCCGGGAGTCTTTATGTCCGTGGAAAAGCCCATGTGATATTTCACATCACCGGAGCCGCGATGCACACTTGGGTCCCACTTGCCTTCAAATTCAGAGAACAGGTCATCGGGGGCCTTGCCTACAACATTCACCAGGACATTGATGCGGCCCCGATGGGCCATACCGATAACCAGTTCTTCTACACCCCGGCGACCACCTTGCTGAATCAAGTCATTTATCAGGGGAATAAGGACTTCCCCGCCTTCAAGCGAAAAGCGTTTTTGACCCACGTAGCGCGTGTGCAGGTAACGCTCAATGCCTTCCGCCCCAGTCAGCGATTGCAGCAGTTCGGATTTTTCTTCACGGGTAAGGTGGTATTCGCGCACCGGTGATTCAAATCGATCCTGCAACCAACGCCGTTCACGCGCGCGCGACACGTGCGCGAAGTCGGCGCCGATCTTGTCGGAGTAAGTTTTCCTCAGGAGTACCAAGAGGTCTCTCAGGGGCAAGCGTGTGGTTCCAGCAAAACCACCGGTATGGAATTCCGTGCTCATATCCGATTCGCCCAGACCGAAATATTCCAGGGTCAGGACAGAAGGGATCTGGCGCTGCCAGAGCCCGAGTGGATCCAGGTCCGCTACCTGGTGCCCACGCTGGCGGTACACTTGTATCAGACGGGCCACTGCCGCCTGCTTGATCCCTGTCCCGGGGGCTACACTTTGCCCCGGCCTGCGTTCCGCAGCCTGCTTCGCCAGCCGGCGCTCCACCGGTCCCCTTGCGACCTCGGCCCCGGGATTCTCGACAAGGTTTCTGAAATAGGCTCGCCAGACGTCACTCACACTGCCTGGATCCCGAAGAAACTCTTCGTAGCAATGTTCCACGAACGGCGCGTTGCCACCGAAAAGTGGCGTGGAGTCGTAGCGATCTTTCAGTGAACTACTCATAACTGGCAACTGACCCGGTAAGACGATCCCCAAGAGGTCAGGAGTGTAACCCAAGACCCCCCCAGTGAAAGCACTAAGTAGCGGATAAAGCAGGCTTTTGGCAATTCTAGGCCCTAAATCCAACCTACGTCTAATTCTTTATTCGTTTTGTTGCTTTATAACTGTTTTTTTTTACAGTTCTATACTGTTTTTTTATACACCTCTTTGCACCACAACATCGAATTCACCGCACAAAGCCCAGACAAGCCTTCTCTACGAGCCAAAACCGGGGTCGGCTTACCCTGTTCCCGGGTTTGGCACCGTTCAAAAGCTCCAACAAAAAAGCCACCCGAATGGGTGGCCTATTATTTGGCGCCCTGGAGAGGATTACTCGGGACTGCGCCCCTCGCCCCTGCGGGGTCGTCGCCGCCAGCGGCGACGCTTGTCGGCCCGCTCCGCGG
>JAPHSC010000140.1 GCA_026193125.1 Gammaproteobacteria bacterium | reverse complement strand
AGGCAAAGGTAATTGGCGCGCCCCTTGAGCAGGGCAACTTCCAGCGGACGCCCTATGGCCCGGCTGATTACCGGTAAATCCCTATGGAACAACTGATCCTGCAGGGTACGGGTTCCGGTGGAGACCACCGTTTTTTGCCCCGATAACAGTGCGGGCACAAGGTAACCGAAGGTCTTTCCGGTGCCGGTACCCGCCTCGACCACCAGGTGCTCGCTATTCTGCATGGCGTGGGCCACGGCCTCGGCCATGTCCAGCTGCTGCTGACGGGGTTGATAACCCTCCACCACCCGTGACAGCGCTCCGGTCTGGCTAAAAATTTCTTCCAGGGTGTCCATGTGTATCCAAAGAACCACGCTGCCGCATTATGACCTCGCGGCAGGTAATCTGCGACCCCACTAAATACCC
Organism: Gammaproteobacteria bacterium; assembly: GCA_026193125.1. GTDB lineage: Bacteria > Pseudomonadota > Gammaproteobacteria > Steroidobacterales > BM003 > CAKZML01. Next base: position 4,423 of record JAPHSC010000140.1, on the reverse strand, counting down.
TGTCAGGGTTTATTCTCCTGAACGGGGTTTTCGGTGACAGGGCCTGCCTCGGGTTGTGGCGGCGCCTCCAGGGGCGCGATCTGCTTGACTGCGCGATAGCGAAGGTAGCCGCGTACCCCGGGCTGCAACGGTCTGCCGAACACCCAGCGCAGATGAGTTACCCTCGTCAGCAAAGACGGGTCCGGCGCCTGGCCCTGATCCTGGTTTCTTCGATCCGCCACGAAATTCAAGCCGCCATCGAATGACACCTCTGTTTGGCTGCCGGGGCCCACGGCCGTCCCCGACTGGTATTCCAGGATTTCCGGAATGGCCAGGGTCAGACTATAAGGCTCCTCCACCGGACCCGACGGCACCGTGAACGCGTAGCTGAGCATCAGCAAGTCCCCTGGCGCCGCCTGTGCGAGCCCCCCCAGCGGCTCGAGCACCCGCCCGCCTTCCACATCTTCTACCAGTAATTCCAGCGCAGGCGGGCCTTCAATTGACAATTCACCGCCTGCGACCAGGCCGGGCGCGACCGTCCCGAGCGCCAGCAGGCACACGCTCAGGCCATGATTCCGAAACCGGTTTAGCACTATTATTGGCTTCACTTTATGTTAAATAACAATAGATTACGCGGCATAATTAATGTCTATACAGACTGTGATTCTGGACCCCGGAAAAGCAACTCATTCCAGTTACGAGACCATTCTAAATCTTTTCGGATTACCACAGTTGACAAGCTTATTATCTGGACGTATGCTGCAACGCAACATAGTTATTGCAGTGCAACAAACGCACGTTTCATGGAGAAAATGATGGACAACCAGATTCAAAATTTCGTAGATAACGTAGTCGTGCGTGCCCGGACTATCACAGGTGGCACCGTGACGGATATTCGCAGCGTGACCCGGGATGCAGCTGGCAAGGTAAAGAATGCCAAAGGCACCGTGCATGAAGTTGGCAAGCGCGGCCTGAAGCTCAACGAAATGGCTTTCCATTACCTGGACAAGCTGATCAAGTTGCAGCTCAAGTTCGTGGAAGCCACTTTTGATGAAGGCGCCAAGCGCCTGACCACGGCAGCCAATGCCCCGTCCTTCGGCAAACTCGTCGAAGACCAGGTCAGCCTGCTGACCGTGACACGCGAGCGCATCGTTGGGACCGCCAAGGAAACCCTGGGCCTGGTCAAGGAAACCCGCAAGGGTGTGGTCTCGATTTTCAAGCCGGCCGCCAAGCCCAAAGCCGGCAAGAAGACCGCCGTGCGCAAGGCAGCTGCCAAGAAAGTGAGCAAGAAAGCCGTGCGTAAGGCTCCTGCCAAGAAAGTGAGCAAGAAAGCCGTGCGCAAGACTACTGCCAAGGCAGCCTGAATTTAGACGACAGTTTGACTCCCTCCTTAGTCTTTGGCCCTGCTTGCAGGGCCTTTTTTTTGCCCGCATGCCCTGTTCCCTGTCCGCAACTGGGAAAACTCAGCTCTCTGCCGTTATAATTCGGCGCCTAACCCCGCAAGGCTGGCGGGGGTCTCAATTGATTAAAGAGCAGGTAGCAGACCCTATGACGAGCAATCCTGAGTTGAAGCAGTGGGTGGAGTCCGTGGCGGCACACACCCGTCCCGACGCGATTTTCTGGTGCACCGGAAGCGAACAGGAATACGAGGCACTGGTAGAAGAAATGGTGTCAAGCGGGGACTTGAAGACCCTGAACGCGGAGACCTTCCCAAATTGCTACCTGCATCGTTCCGACCCTTCCGACGTGGCGCGGGTTGAGCACCTGACCTTTGTCTGCACCTCCGAGCGCGACGATGCCGGGCCCAACAACCACTGGATGGAACCGGCAGAGGCGCACGAAAAGATCGATGCCCTGTTCGCCGGCTGTATGAAAGGCCGCACCTTGTACGTGGTCCCCTACTGCATGGGGCCCATCGCATCTCCCCACGCCCGTTGTGGCGTGGAGATTACTGACAGTCCCTATGTGGTTGCCAACATGAAGCTGATGACCCGCATGGGCAGCGCCGCCCTGGCGCGTATTGAAAACGGTGACAGCTTTGTCAAGGGCCTGCACTCCATTGGCGACCTGGACCCCGAGCGCCGGCTGATCATGCACTTCCCGGAGGAGCTCACCATCAAGAGCATCGGCTCGGGATACGGCGGCAACGCCTTGCTGGGCAAGAAGTGCCACGCCCTGCGCATCGGTTCCTACCAGGCGCGCCAGGAAGGCTGGCTGGCCGAGCATATGCTGATTGTCGGCATCGAATCTCCGGAAGGCGAGAAACACTACCTCGCTTGTGCATTCCCGTCTGCCTGCGGCAAGACCAACCTGGCCATGCTAATACCGCCGCAGAAGTACGCGGGCTGGAAGATAAGCACCATTGGCGATGACATCGCCTGGATGTACGTGGGCGAGGACGGTCGCCTGTGGGCCATCAACCCGGAAGCCGGGTATTTCGGCGTGGTCCCGGGAACCAATCCCACGACCAACCGCAACGCCTACGAGATGATCACCCACGACACCATCTTCACCAATGTGGCGGTGGATGAGCATAACCAGCCCTGGTGGGAAGGCATGGAAACAGGCAAGCCCGCCTACGACTGGAAGGGTGAACCCTACAGTGTGGAGAACGGATCCGCCGCCCATCCCAACGCCCGTTTCACCGTGGCGGCCCGGCAAAATCCCGGCTATGCAGAGCAGGCGGAGCATCCGGAAGGAGTGCCGATTTCAGCCATCGTGTTTGGCGGTCGTCGCGCCAGCCTGGCCCCCCTGGTTTACCAGGCCAAGAGTTGGGAGCACGGCGTACTGATTGGCTCCAGTGTTGCCTCCGAGACTACCGCGGCGGCCACCGGCAAAACCGGTCTTGTGCGTCGCGACCCCATGGCCATGAAACCTTTCTGTGGTTACAACTTCGCGGATTACTTCGCGCACTGGCTGAGCTTTGAAAAACGCACCGACAAGCTGCCCCAGATTTTCCACGTAAACTGGTTCCGTCGCGACGAAAATAACAGGTTCCTGTGGCCCGGATTCGGCGACAACCTGCGGGTACTCAGCTGGATTATCGATCGCTGTGAAGGCCGGGTTGACGCCAGGGAGACGCCCATCGGTTTTCTGCCCCACCAAAAGGATCTGGACACCGCGGATCTGAATCTACCCGAAGGCACCCTGGACAGGTTGCTGAAGGTCAATCACATCCAGTGGCGTATTGAGTTCGATGAGATAGCCGGTGACCTCAAGACATACGGAGACCGCTTGCCCAGTCGCCTGCTTGAGTTGCGCAGCGAGATAGAAAGCCAGCTGACCGACCACTAGAGACCTGGTTTAAGCGCCAATCGCAACGATTCAACCGGTTCAGGCCGGTGGATTTCGATGCTTCTCCAGGCGAAACAAGACTTTCTCGTCCTTGGCCACGGACGCCTTTTTACCCAGGCTTATCGTGCCCGAACCGGTTAACTGGAACGAATCACGTCTGACGAAGGCTTCCTCGTCCGCCCCGGCAATATCGACGAAAGTACCGTTCGTGCTCTGGTCCACCAGGACAAAATGACTTTTGCGCAATTCAACCCGCGCATGCTGACGTGAAATCAGGTTGCCCTTGATCACCAGGCCGTTGCTCTCGGCCCGCCCCAGGGTCAGACCGGTGTTGGTTTCATCCAGGATAAATTCCTGCCCGCCCTGCTCCAGAATCAGGCGTCCTGGACCGCCGCTGCCCTCGACCACTGTCAGCTTCAGGCTGGGCAACATACTGGTGACATCCTCGGCCTGCCAGAGCACCTCGTACAAAGCCATCTCGGCGGCCTGGCCCCTGACGTGTGCCACGTCGATCTGGCGCACGGCGGAACGCCATTCCGGCGACAAGCGGTTGACGGTGCTGGCTGTGGTCAGGATTTGGCCACCCTTTGCCTGACTGGTCATACGATTGGCCGTATGCACGGCAGAGCCAAAAATATCCCTGTTTTCCAGCACGACCGGGCCGTAATGGCAACCGATGCGAATCGCCACCGGGACCCCGCTGACCGTGAGTTCCGGTGATTCGGCAATCTTGTGCTGCATGAGTGCGCCCGCATTCAGGGCATCATCCGGGGTGGGGAAGGTGGACATGACCTCGTCACCCATGGTCTTGATCACGGTGCCATTATTCTTCTCGGTCGCCTGGCGCATGACATCAATACACATGCTCACGGTCTCCCGCGCCTGCTCATCCCCCAGGGACTCATACAGTTGGGTACTGCCCACCACGTCGGCGAAAAGAATGGCTAACTCGATTTCCTTGACCATTGCGTCCTTTGGCGTTGCGCCGGTTCTCGGCTAATCGGCGTGGAATACGCTCCGGAGCATTATAGGGCTCCGGGAGCGTTCAGCAAAATAGGGGCAATACTTAGCAGTCTTTCCACATCCCGACTATCTTGGTCCAGCCCGTCGGATGCAGCCCGGGGAGCCTCTGATTTATTCTGGACAAAGT
>JAPHSC010000107.1 GCA_026193125.1 Gammaproteobacteria bacterium | reverse complement strand
TACATGGGGCTTGATCCCGAGTTCAGCCCCTGGCGCGACACCCATGTCCGGCTGGAGGGTCCGGTTGCCCTGCAGCTTCAACGCGTCATCCTGTCTGACTGGTATTGGGCAACGCATGAAATTGTCGAGGTGAACTGGACCCCCACGCCGGCAACCGGGGCGGACAGCAAGGTAATGATTCTGCCTACTGGTCCAACCGGACAACTTGAAACAGCCAGCCTGTTCTTCATATCCGCACTGAACTCGGCGGAAAAGCGCATCTGGCTGTCAGCGCCTTATTTCGTTCCGGACGAGGCGGTGATGAAGGCCTTGCAGCTGGCCGCGCTGAGGGGTGTCGATGTCCGCATTATTACTACCGGTAAGGGTGACAGTAAGTCGGTATATTTGGCAGCATTTCATTTCATCCACGAACTGCGTGGTCTGGGTATCAAGTTCTATGCTTACAAACCCGGCTTCCTGCACGAAAAAGTCACGTTGGTCGACGACTACCTGTCCACCGTGGGCACCCACAACTTCGACAACCGTTCTTTCCGCCTGAACTTCGAGGTCACTTCGATCATTATGGACGAGGATTTCGCCAGCAAAATGGAGGCGATGTTCGAGCGCGATTTCGACCACGCCGAAAGCATTGACGCCGAAGATTGGGACGAGAAGCCTTTCTGGTGGCGGTTGGCGGTCAGGGTGTCCCGCCTGGCGGCGCCGGTGCTATAGCTTGCGGACTACCGGTACACGGTAGCCACCACCTGGTAACCTGCGATCGGCACACGATGCAGCGTCGACCCCATGGCCCGGTCTGTGGCTCCGGTGCGCTGCATTCACCGGGGAGCATGCCCATCAATCAGTAGTCGGTAAAGGTCATGCGGGAGCGGGACTCTCGAATACCTCGTCAACGAGTCCGAAACCTATAGAAACATTTGCATACACAACAGACACCATCGCATGAGTGGTTGCAGGTAAATTGAGCCTACTGAATAGTAGAGTTCAATGAAAAGGATAAGTACATGATGTCGTTAATCTTTAAGCGCGCCGTATTCAGGGCTGTTTGCTGCTACGGCCTGGTTACTGCGGTTGCCAACGCGGGCAATTACGATAAAGACGAGATAAAGGAGCTGGAGATCGTTGATACGGCTGCCGGCGCAGGCTAATTCATTACCTTTGCCACCGCGTTGACGGTGGCCTGTGTATTGACAATGCCAATGTTACGGCCCCGGTATCTCGGCGAACGAGATCGTATTACATTTGACTGACACCGCCATTCTACCTGTTTAGGAGCCAATCCCCCGGTGGGCACAGGGACGTGCCGACCACCTAGCCATGACCACACTACTGTCTTTTCCGCCTGGTATACGCGTCGCAGTAATTGGTGCGAGTGGTGGGCTGGGCATGGCCCTGGTGAAGCTGTTCTTGGAGCATCCACGCGTTGCCAGTGTTTATGCCTTTTCACGCACACCCTGTTCAATCGCGTCACCCAAGCTCATTCAAGGCCAACTGGATGTGACAGACGAAAAATCTGTCAGGAAGTGTGCCGAGCTGGTCGGTAATGACTCACCGCTTGATATCGTTGTGGTCGCTACCGGAATACTCTGGCTGGGCGAGACCCTCAGACCTGAGAAAAGCTTGCGCGAACTTGATATTGACAAGCTCTCCCAGGTTTTTGCAGTTAACGCTGCCGGTCCTGCGATCGTTGCAAAGCACTTTCTGCCCAGGCTACGCAAGGGCTCCAAAACCGTGTTTGCAGCATTGTCGGCGCGGGTAGGAAGCATCGGCGATAATCGTCTTGGCGGCTGGTATTCATATCGCGCGTCCAAGGCTGCCCTGAACATGCTGTTGAAGACCCTGTCCATAGAACAGGCACGGTTGTGGCCTCAATCCGTTGTAATTGGTCTCCATCCAGGTACGGTAGATACCGGACTGTCCCGACCGTACTCAAAACGTACGTCACCCGATAAACTATTTCCTCCCTCAACATCGGCTGCCCATCTCGTCGAGGTACTCGACAGGGTCGCTCCAGCGGATACAGGTGGCGTGTTTGCCTGGGATGGGAAACCCGTCGAAAACTAGAACCTGGCCCAGTCGATGGATCTTTTGGGGTAGCAAGGTGAGCTTCCTGCCATCGCCTCCTGGACGTGCGAACAACGCCAAACTCTGCAGAAGGACCGCCAGCACAGTGCAGATTTATGGAATCAGGCGAGTCATGGCGAAGCTTCGGTAAGATTGACGCGCCCTGAAAAACCACAGGG
>JAPHSC010000184.1 GCA_026193125.1 Gammaproteobacteria bacterium | reverse complement strand
CGGGTCTAATTTTGTGGGCACCATTGGGAACGGTGGGCCATAGGCATATGTCCGAATGCGGAAGACATACAGGCAGCGGTAGCTTAATAAATCCTGGCACCTGTAAAGGGAGGTCTTTTCGGTCTTCAGTGATGCGGGGTGAAGGGCTATGAGAATCCGTTGTATTCATTGGCGAGTAGTGTCCGCCTGCACCGCGGTCGCCCTGCTTGCAGCCTGTGGCGGATCCGGGACCGAGGATGGCGTGCCGGAAAACATGACCCTGACGGCGCAGGCTGTCACCCCCGGCGAAGTGCAACTGACATGGACGCCGTACATTGGGGACGGCGATTACTATGAGGTATATCGGGACGGGGTGGGACTGAACGTCTACCTGGAAACCCAGACCAGCTATGCAGACAGGGAGGTGCAACCGGACACCGAGTACTGCTACAAGATTTACAGGACCGGTTACCTGGCCACCGATGGCATGAGCAACACGGCCTGCGTGACCACGCCGGGGATCGCCGGGTGGACTATCCAGACCGTCGGTCAGGGCGCAAGCCCGTCCCTGGTCCTGGATGCAAGCGGCCAGCCGCTGGTCAGCTATGCCGGCAGCGCTGGTGTCACACTGGCGACAAGTGCCGAAGGAGCCTGGCAAAGCTCCGTGGTGGATGACGGCTCCGGCGGTGCGGGTGATACCGGCCTGGCTCAGGATCGCAACGGCGGCAATCACATCGTTTACTGGGACTCTCGTGACCTGCGTATGCGCGTGACCAGCGATGCGACCGGGGTGTGGATCAGCGAGCTGGTCGACAGCAGTGTCACGCCCGGCCTGATAGGGCTCACGGGCAATAGCGGCGGCTATATCAATGCCATGGCGCTGGACAGCGGCGGAAGCACTCGCCTGCTTTCTTCCGGCAACGAGGTCAGCTCCATCACCTACAGCACGAACCAGGGTGGCGCCTGGGAGAATACTCGGGTGGCGACTTTCATCAACGCGAACATCTATGACACCGATATCCAGCTGGATAACTCAGGCGCGGTGCACGGTGTCGCGGCGGTGGGTATCCCCCAGGACTGCTCCGTTTACTACGTGACCAACTCTGGCGGGCAATGGTCAAGTCTGCCTGTGACCAGCGACAGCAATTGTGGGGCTGCCCTGGCCAGGGATTCCGCGGGGACGATCCACGTTGTGTACTCCAGGTCCAACGCACTAACCCATGCCTGGTACTCGGGTGGAGTGTGGCAGTCCGAAACGGTGGACACCTTCAGCGCGCTCGGCGGTGACCGGGTGGCGCTGGCGGTGGATGACCTGGATCACCTGCACATCGCCTATCGAGACCAGAGTTTCGATTTGAAATACGCCACCAATGCCAGTGGAGCCTGGGAGCGGATTTTTGTAGACAGCGTTGGCAGTGTGGGCTTTAGTCCGTCCATCGCAGTAAATGCCCAGGGCAGGGTGATGATCGCGTACGTAGATGAAACGACGATCTACATAGATCAAGTCCGCCAGACCGTGAAGTTTGCAATCAGCCCATGAAAACAAAACGGAGCCGGCGGTTAGCTGGCCCAGGTTGGGTTCGATGGAGGTGTGTCTTGAAAAGCCGATGCAGAGCTTGGGGGCTGTTACTGGCATGCAGTGTCGCTGTGTTCCTGGCCGGCTGCGCCACGCAGCCGCCCTACGTAGTCCATTCCGAGGTTCTGTCGCCCGAGCAGTTCTCGTCCCGCAGCGCACCGGTGGTCAGGGTGCGACGGGCCACCGACGAGGAGGCACAAGTCCTGGCGGACTTCCCCGGCAGGGAGGGCTTCGAACGATCCGCCCAACTCGATAGCGCCGGCAGCCTCGTGTTGGCGCCCCTGCTGGTACTGTTCTTTTTGCCCAATATCCTGGAGGCCGTAATCGATCCGGGTGATGTCCGATACAACGAAGCGCAGCAGCTGAAGTTGGCGCTGGCGGAGTTCGAGCAGCGGTTGGTGGCGGGTATCGAGAGCCGGTTCGAGACGGCGCCACCGGCGGAGTCGCCGGACGTGCTGGAACTGGCGTACTTTTCAGACTACAAGGTAGTGGGGCCGGGCGCGGACAGAGTGTGCCTGCAAGTACACGCCTGGCTCAGCCTGACGCACGATGAGCAACTGATATACCGGGACATACTTCGATTCGATAGCCGCGTGGTGAGCGACGATAACCAAGAGCCCGAATGTATCAAATCGCCGGAAGACATCCTGCGCTCTGCGGACGAGATCATTCCGGCGATGATCCAAACCCGCCTTCCGGGTCTGCCCTGGCGTAAATAGGGGTCGAACCGAGGTTTCTGATAACTGATTTGCCGGGCGAAATTTTAATTGCGGTTCGACCCCAATTACTCACTGCCCTGCCGAAAGGGCGTCTCGGGTCATCGCCTTGCCACCGAGGATGACGAGATTGATGCTGTTGTAGGCGCTCACATCCTCCAGCGGATTGGCGTCCAGTATCAGGAGATCCGCACGTTTACCTGCCTCGACTGTGCCGATTTCTTCATCCAGACCGAAGGCCCTTGCATTACCGATGGTGAGGGACTCAAACAGGGTTTGCAGGGATACCCCTGAGCGTCTCCAGGCCTGCATTTCCCAGTAGCCGGCCAGGCCCGGTGGCGAGGCCCATCCGAATCCGCCTACCGCGGTGTCGGAACCGAATAGCAGCTTGGCGCCCCCGGCATCCATACGCCCGATCAGTCTTTCGTAGCGGGAAACAAATGCCGACATCAGCACGGGAAAGTCCTTGAGCGTTTTATCTGCCCCGAACTCGGACCCAAATCGGGTGATAAACGCCTCACGCTGGTTTTGTCCGTCAGTTTGCAGATAGGCCAGGTAGGGTGCTGGAACTGCATGTACCCAGTCGGGATCCTTGAGCACTGACGGATCGAATAGTGATGCGGTATTGCGGATGGTGCTCACCGTGGGTTGCAGGCTGATAGCGCTTTTGGCGACCCGGCTGGCGATGTTGGCATACTCGGGTATGGGCTCGGGCGCATCAAACGCCTGGTCCGGCCATTCCCACATACCATGGGCGAGGATGTCCACGCCGGCCTCCAGCGCAAAGCGATGGCCTTTGGGTGTGGTGGCGTGCAGCAGCACGGGCATGTTGTGAGCGTGAGCAGCTGCCACCACATCACGCACGATAGCAGCAGACGGGAGGCGGAAAGGGGGTGCTCCGCCGGGCCACCAAAGCGCCTCTTCATAATAGAGCTTCACGCAGCGACCGCCATGTTCACGCACGTACTCAACCACGGCTTCCGGGGTGTGCTTCTTGGGGTCGGCACCGGGCGGTATCAGGCCGTCGCCATGGTGGTCGATCAGATAGCCGGGATACACCTCGTCTATGGGCGTGCCTTCGAGGTCCAGGGCCATGAAACCATCAGACAGGATCACGCCCTGGCCGCAATGCGCCAGGCGTGGGTGAATCGGGGCGGCCTCGAAGCGGGCGTTGCTATCGGTGTCCGCGTTTAGCTCGACGACCGTGGTGAAACCGAAATACAGGAAACTGCGTGGTTGTTGCTCCATGAACGCCTTGTAAAGCTCGTCAAAGTCCTTCGTGTATTGGCGCTTCAGACCGGTCGCGTGATACAGGTGGACATGGCTGTCAATCAGACCCGGCACCAGGTAGCCGCCTCGAGCGTCGATTGTCGTATAACCGGTGGTGTCGACGGGCCCGGTCCCGATCTGGGTGAGCAGCCCCTGGTCGATACGCACCCAGGCATTTGAAAGTGGCGCTGATCTCTCAGGTGAGAGCAGCGTGGCGTTAGTGATGATGGTCGATGGCTCTGAACTGAACGCCGCGCAGGAGGCCAGCAGCAAAAAGACACTGTAGAGTCTGCAAGTCATTGTATTATCTTCCCAATTGATCACCCGTTGATCGGCATTTACCGGCATTTATTCTTTCGGCGCGACTGGAATCACGATTCCGGACCGCACATGGAGGCCCCTGGGCGCTCCCAAACAGGAATTTGATGAACGCTTTCTTGTACGCATCAGCCAGCCTGGCTTCCGTGCTGGCGGTATACCTTGCGACCGGCTCCGGTCTGCCGAAGACCACCCGGCATCTGCTGTCTGCCGCCATGCTGATCCTTGCGTCGTTGAATTTGCTGACCCTGCTGGCACTTGGCGACCCTGGTTCCCCGCTCCTGGTGTTGCGGCCGGCTCTGGCGGTGGCACTTTCTGCACTCCTGTATTTGCACTTTGCAACCGCCACGCGCACCAGCCAAAAACTGCAGCCTGCCGATGCCATTCACATGATCGGTCCGCTGGCAGCGACGGCCGTGCGATTGTTGCCAAATCCGGGCCAGTGGCTGGACCTGGTGATCGCGCTGCCGAACCTGTGCTACCTGGGCCTCATCGGTTGGGATGCGAGGAGGGGAGCAACCAGTTTCGAAAATCTCGGTCCGGCTGTGGCAGCGCTACTGGATCAATGGCGGCGTCTGGTCCTGGTGTTCCTGGTTTTCGTCATGTCTTTCGACATCCTGATCATGTTGGAAATTGGCGTTGACTCAGATGCTGCGCCCCAACCATTGATGTTCGAAGCAGCCGGTATGTTGCTCACGCTGGGCTTCACCTATTTGCTGGTATCCAGTCTGCATCGGAAGGGTCCGCTGATGTGGGCAAGCAGTCGTCAGCGTGATCACAATCCGGAACATGAGGCTTTGATTGCCCAACTTGAGGACCAACTGTTGGCGAGTAGTGCCTTCCTGGATCCCAACCTGACATTGCAACGGTTTGCCCGCAAGGTCGGAGTACCCCCGCGTGAGGTATCTGCTGCAATCAACGACCATCGACACTGCAACTACAACCAGTGGCTGAATAATTTCCGGATTAAAGAGGCCCAACGGTTAATGCGTGAATATCCCGCAAAGAGCGTCACCGAGGTGATGTTTGCATCGGGCTTTCAGAATAAATCGACGTTCAATGCGGCGTTTCTGGCCGCCAGTGGTGAGAGTCCTACTGCCTGGAGAAGTCGATTCTCCGATCACGCTACTTGATGTTTTCGCCGGAAACAGGGGGCAGTTACCTGAACTAATTGAGATAACTGTCTTCCCGGCCCAGCCCCGCCTCCCAATCCTGGTGCACCGGAGGTAAGCTGTGGCCCGGGACAACAGGGAGACAGCAATGAAAGTCAGGTTTCTTTTCGCGATGCTTGCCGTCGTGTGTTTGCCGCTGACCGGCGCCTGGGCGCACGTTGTCCGCCAGGAACTCAACAACGGCATGCTGATACTGGAGGACATTTCTCCCATTCCCCAGAAAATTAATTGCGGTTCGACCCCATTTTGTTGCGGGGTGATCGCAAAAAACTCTGACTCCTTTTATCTGGACAGGTGCCCATGACAAGTTATCGACTGCTTCACATCATTTACACCGCCGTGCCGGTGGCCATCCTGCTTTCGCTTGGGCTCATGATGCTGATGGGGTTTGCTGAGTCGGACGTCAACATCTCATTTGATAATTCGGATTACGGTACCCAGGCGCTCTTTCTGGTATTCGTTGTATTGGCTATATTTTTGACCAGTTGGCAGTGGCCGGCCCTGCTGCTGGCCGCGATCATCATCTGGAAGCACAGAGACTGGAAGGTGGCATGGCCGCTGGCGGTCTATTTAGCCGGTGCCCTCACGATATATGTTGCCGCTCCCGAGCTGATGAGTTCCAAGGCGTACGGGCTGATCGCAATGCGCATCACATGGTGGCTGGCTGCCATCACGGCAGGTTGGCTCTCCTGGCACTGGTTCAGGAATGGATACGCCCTCAAGGTGCAGGAAAAATAACTAACAAAAGGTGTCAGGTTCATATTCCTGCGCCAGTAAAAAGACCTGACACGTTTTTCGACACTTGATAATTGCCGAGATTTGGAGGCCTGAATGTCATTAAGTACCAGAGATGTTGTTGAGACCACTGGCCTGATTTCCGTTGTTGCCGGCTTGTTACTGGTTGCGTATCAAATCAATCAGGCCACCGATATCGCCTCTGCCCAGGCGCGGGCAGACTATTCGGCGGGTTGGCGCGCTGTAGACGGGACCAGGCAAAGCGAGAATTTTGCACAGGTACTGGCGAAGTCCATCTACACGCCAAACGAACTCACACCCAGCGAGATACTGGAACTCGATGCGTATTACATCGGTGTTATGGATCAAATAGAGTCAGCCAAGGCCAACTGGGAAGCAGGTATTCGTACATCCCATTGGCAAATCTCTCTCGACAACATAGCGCTACTGTATTTTGGCAACGAGTTTTCTCATGCATGGTGGGGTATTACGAGAGAGGCATACCTGGCCAGAGATGACGGACAGTTTGTTGCGACGCTGGATGCAGCGATAAACCCAGTAGAGACTGATCGCCAGAAGAAGGTGATTGAGGCGCTGCAAAAAACTAAGGATTGAATCAGCCCTTCGGTATCATTAATTGGTGACAGGCACCGATTTAAATTAGTGCCTGTCACCAAATTTCTGGACGCCTGTCCCCCTGGTATGTCTTCGAATAAATCGACAATTCGGGCGGCCTGAGCCATCATCAGTCAGCCGCGCAACGGATACCACAACGAATGCAGTCTTTTT
>JAPHSC010000168.1 GCA_026193125.1 Gammaproteobacteria bacterium | reverse complement strand
TTTCCTGTGCAGCATCAAGCGGCAATCCCAGCGTACGTACCTTGTACAAGAACAGACTGCTTCCGGCCAGAACAAGGCAGGCAGCCAGTATGTAGATATGTCTTCTATTCACTCGTCCATTCCCTCCAGTTCACAACTGGGTTCAGCGGTAAATGTTCGCTCGGGGTCCACCACCACCGCTCCCTCCATGGCGCTGCGGCCAAGCAGGAAAGGGAAATTCAGGTGACTGCGATCAATCAAATTGACTTCTACCCGCCGTCGAACCGATCCGATACACACTGACATTTCAACCACCGGTCTACGTTGGTAGTCACCATCATGACGCCGAATACGTGCAATCCTGGCCAGATGGCGCTCCAGCGTGATCAGATCGTCGTTCGCATCACGCACCTGGAAACGCACAAACCGCTCACCGGCGCGGCGAAAGCGCTTGATGTTTTCCGCATGCAGGGATGAAGTGTCCGCCCCCGTATCAAGTTTGGCCGTAAGAGTCAGGCCCGCATTGGATATCACAACCCTTTCCAGGTAGCCGTAAATCTGCCTTTCCTGGGCAAGGCCGATCCGCGGCGCGGCTAATAGCCCGGCTATAGCGATCAGCTGCAAACCGAGCAAGCCTAGCCTGGTGCCCGTTCGCCACCCCCTGACTTCACTATGCATCCCCTGACGGGCCTCACATTATTGATTGAATCGGCCGGTCATTCCGGTTTCACGGATTATGCCATTGTCTGGGCCAAGTCGGTGAAACAGAACCAACCCACCCAACCCCGCAAGGTCCATAAAGTTGGTCGGCAAGACCGACCCCGATCGCCCGTGCGAAAACAGGGCAGGCCCAACAGCTGTGAATAAACACATGTGTATAAATACAGTTATTCTTGGTTCTATTTATTTAGCTGTATATTTATTCAGTTATTTCTGCGCCACCGTCGGCTCCGTGCATGGGCAGACAGCCAGCGACGAGCCGCATGCAGCCAACGGCGGGCAAACTCATATTCCAGGGCCAGCAGGGCCAGACCGGCAGGCACGAACACAAACGCGGGACCTGGTAAAAATATCATCAATATGCCAAGCAACAGCAGCCCGCCACCGAATAGGGTCAGCAGCATACGCTTTGGCCAATTCACCCTGGCCCTGGCAAACCCCGGACTGGTACTCATTTGCTGCAAACCCCCTGGTTATTGTTTCCCCTTTTCGCAAGTATTCTGACCAGCACTGACCCCTGATAGTTCCCCAACCCTCAGGGCTGCAGGCGCAATGGAATCGACCCGGCCTGGGAGAAATGAAACGGTCTTACGAACGGTATGTCCACATCAACCGTCCCCGACAGCTTGTATTCCAGATCCTCAGACGAACCGGAGAGCCATGCTTGCAGGTCACGCCAACCGGACAACAAGTCCGTGCGCAAACGCAGGTCGAACTCGCGTGATTCGTGCGCCGGTATCGAGAAGGCAACGGCGGTCTCCCCATCAGCCATTTGCCTGCCACCAAGCTCGACCTGGTATTTGATCCCTTCAATCGGCAGGGGCACGGTATTCGGGTTGTACACACGCAGCGTCAACAAGAACTGTTGTTGCAACAACCCGATACTCTGCAAACGAATGCCGGCCGCTTCAAGCTCGGGCGCGACAAGTTGTGGCCTGGTGGCGCAAGCCGAGAGCAGACCAAGCAATAGAAGCACCCACGACAGACGCCTCACTGGCAATCGCACGGACATTGATATTTCTCCCTATACGGTGGCCGCTACGATAACAGCCTCTGACTCGAGGCGGAAACTGGAGATTGTTTTACCTTGATCCGTACAATCACCTATGTTTGCAGATGCAGGCGTTCACTAGCATGAGCAATTGGTCTGAATACAATCGGTGGGGGTTTGATACGCCTCCGGGGGACAGGTTTGACCGGCTTTCGGACTAGTCGGCAATACCCAGCACAGGGCTCTTCGAATGGACAAATCCAATACCTATAACGACACTGTCGTGCGGCAATTCACCATCATGACACTTGTGTGGGGCATAGTCGGCTTCCTAGTGGGCGTCATTATCGCCGCCGAGCTACGCTGGCCGGATCTGACCGCCGGCATTTCCTGGTTGTCTTACGGGCGTCTTCGCCCCCTGCATACCAATGCAGTGATTTTTGCCTTCGGCGGCTCAGCCTTGTTTGCCTGCTCCTACTACATCGTGCAAAGAACCTGTCATGTGCGCTTGTTCGCAGAAAAGCTGGCGGCGCTGACCTTTTGGGGTTGGCAGCTGGTTATTGTCCTCGCCGCCGTCACCCTCCCTCTGGGCCTGACCCAGGGTAAGGAATATGCCGAGCTGGAATGGCCCATTGACCTGCTGATTGCAGTGATCTGGGTGTCTTATGGCATCGTGTTTTTCGGCACCATCGTCAAACGACGTATCAAGCATATTTATGTCGCCAACTGGTTTTTCGGGGCCTATATCATCACGGTAGCCGTACTGCATATCGTGAACAGCATCGCGATACCCATATCGCTCACCAAATCCTATTCGGCCTATCCGGGCGTCATCGACGCCATGGTCCAATGGTGGTACGGGCACAATGCCGTGGGCTTTTTCCTGACCGCCGCCTTTCTCGGCATGATGTACTACTTCGTACCCAAGCAAGCCGGACGACCGGTATATTCATACCGCCTTTCGGTGGTTCATTTCTGGGCGCTGATTTCCATCTACATGTGGGCGGGCCCGCATCATCTTCATTACACCACCCTGCCTGACTGGGCCCAGTCACTGGGCATGGCGTTTTCGCTGATTCTGCTGGCACCGTCCTGGGGCGGCATGATTAACGGCATGATGACGCTTTCCGGTGCCTGGCATAAATTGCGCACCGATCCGATACTCAAATTCATGATCGTCTCCCTGTCCTTTTATGGCATGTCCACCTTCGAAGGTCCGATGATGTCCATCAAGACAGTGAATGCCCTGTCACACTACACCGACTGGACCATCGGCCATGTACACTCTGGCGCCCTGGGTTGGGTCGCGATGATTTCCATGGGCTGTCTTTACGCGCTGGTACCCAAGCTGTGGGGTAAAGAGCGCATGTATAGCACCCGTCTGATCGACATACATTTCTGGATCGCGACGATCGGCATCGTCCTGTACATCGCTGCCATGTGGATGGCGGGCGTCATGCAGGGCCTGATGTGGCGCGCGGTAAATGCAGACGGCACCCTAACCTACTCTTTCATGGAAAGTCTCAAGCAGACCTATCCCTTCTATAGCGTACGTCTTCTGGGTGGCGTGCTGTTCCTGGTGGGAATCCTCATCATGACCTACAACGTGTTCAAGACCATCGGTTCCGGCGAGTCCATCAAGGCCCAGCCCGTTCCGCAATCTGCCTGAGGAGTTGATCAGACATGGCACATGCACATGAAGTGGTAGAAAAAAATGTCGGTCTGCTCGGCGTACTGGTGGCAATCGCGATCAGTTTCGGCGGCCTGGTTGAAATCGTCCCCCTGTTCTTCTCGGCGGACATAAATCAGCCATCACCGGGCGTGACCCCCTACAGCGCCCTTGCCCTGGAAGGACGTGACATTTACCTGCGCGAGGGCTGCTACGGATGCCATTCGCAGATGATCAGGCCCTTCCGCGCCGAAACCGAACGTTACGGTCATTACTCGCTGGCCGGCGAATCCGTATATGACCATCCCTTCCAGTTCGGCTCCAAACGCACCGGACCCGACCTGGCGCGGGTTGGCGGCCGCTACTCTGACGAATGGCACCGTATTCACTTGATGAATCCAAGGGACGTGGTGCCAGAATCGAATATGCCGCGCTACTCGTGGTTGGCGGACTCGACCATTGATCCTGAAAAGACTGTAGGAAAATTGCGCGCCATGCAGACCCTGGGCGTGCCTTACAGTGACGAAGATATCGCCGCAGCTTCCGCACAGGTGGAAGGGAAAACCGAGCTGCAGGCATTGATAGCCTACCTGCAAGGTCTTGGCACCGCTGTTCGAGGCGCGAGGTAGACGACATGGACATGAATACTTTTCGCGGACTTACAACCGCATTCCTGATCCTGGTCTTCCTGGGCATAGTCGTGTGGGCATGGAGTTCCAGACGCAAGGCCGACTTCGACGAGGCGGCGCAACTGCCTCTTGAGGATGAGGAACATGAAAACGGAAAAGGGGGCCTGGTCAAATGAGTAACTTCTGGGGCTGGTTTATCAGCATCATCACTGTTATCAATATTGCCGGCTGTCTCTGGCTAATCCGCTGGACCTCGAAAAAAGCACCCGGGGAAGAAGACACTACCGGGCACGTCTGGGACGGCGATCTGAAAGAACTCAACAATCCCCTTCCACGTTGGTGGCTGTGGACCTTTTACCTGACCATAGCTTTCGCCGTGATTTACCTGGTGATTTTTCCGGGCATGGGCAAATTCGGTGGTACCTCGGGCTGGACCCAGGTTGGCCAGTACGATCAGGAAGTGCAGGCTGCAGAGGCCAAATATGGCGAACTGTTTGCCCGCATGGCCGCCACTGATATTGAAACGCTGGCGATGGACGAAAATGCCTTGCGTGCGGGCAGAAATCTGTTCGTGAACAACTGCGCCATGTGTCACGGCTCAGACGGACGTGGCGCTCGAAGCTTCCCAAACCTCACGGATAGCGAGTGGATGTACGGTGGCGATCCGTCGACCATCGAGTTGAGCATCATGATGGGCCGCAATGGCGTAATGCCCGCATGGGGTCCAGCACTGGGTGCAGACGGCGTCGCCCAGGTCACCGAGCACGTTCTTGAGCTCAATGGCCGTGAGCACGACGCTACCCTGGCCGCCGCAGGCACGGAGAAGTTCGCAATGTTTTGCGCAGCCTGCCACGGGCCACAGGGCAAAGGAAACCAGGCTCTCGGTGCGCCAGACCTGACTAACGACATATGGCTGCATTCAGGCTCAAGAGAGGGCATAGCCCAGACAATCTCTGGAGGACTTAACAATCGCATGCCAGCCCAGGGTGAGATTCTTGGCGAGGATCGTGTCCGTGTATTGGCAGCCTACGTGTACAGCCTGTCCCTGGGAGGCGAGCGTGGGACAAATACCGAGTAGCGACGAATCGGGGCTGGAGCCGGGTGAGAGGACATGGAGCCAGCGGGCCCAGGATATTGCCGCCGTTGCATGGCCATCTTTCCTGGTTGGAGCGATGGCTACCATGCTTTTTTTCGCGTTCATTGACCCGACAGTATTGCAGGAAGCAACCTTTCCGAGCTGGGATTTGGGCAGGATGACAGGCTACGCCCTGGGTTTCTTTTTCTTCTGGGGAATAGCCTTTGCCTCCAGTGCATTGACACTGTTCCTGGCCAGAAGCGGAACCCGTCGAGGCCCCAACTAGGTACGATCAAGGATGAAAACCGACCCCGCACCCAAGGGTGCTGAGAGTTATTACGAAGCCAGCAAGAAAGTTTACCCGAAGGAAATCAAGGGTCGCTTTCAGCGCCTGCGCACACTTGCCGTATTTGCACTGCTGGGTCTCTACTACCTCCTGCCATGGGTCAACTGGGGTGATCACCAGGCACTGTTGTTCGACCTGCCGGCTCGCAAGTTCTATATATTCGGCCTGACATTCTGGCCCCAGGATTTCTACCTGATGGCCTGGCTGCTGATCATCGCAGCCGTGTCGCTGTTCTTTTTTACCGCCCTGGCAGGCAGACTCTGGTGTGGCTATGCCTGCCCCCAGACCGTGTGGACCGAAGTATTCCTGTGGATGGAACACTGGACCGAGGGTGATCGCCGCCATCGTATGAAGCTGGACAAGGCTCCCTGGGGAAGGGAGAAGATCCTGCGCAAAGGCAGTAAACAACTTCTCTGGATAAGCTTTGCCGCCTGGACCGGCTTCACTTTCGTGGGCTTCTTCACGCCTATCGACGAGCTTGGCGCGCGTCTGCTTACGCTGGACCTGGGACGCTGGGAAACGTTCTGGATAATTTTCTACAGCTTTGCCACCTATGGCAATGCCGGTTACATGCGCGAACAGGTCTGCAAGTACATGTGCCCCTACGCGCGATTCCAAAGCGCCATGTTCGATCGCGACACCCTGGTGATTTCCTATGACGTGGAACGGGGCGAACCCCGGGGCAGCCGCAAGCGCGGCATCGACTACAAGACCCAGGGACTGGGGGACTGCATAGACTGCACTCTCTGTGTGCAGGTATGTCCGACGGGAATCGACATTCGCGAGGGTCTGCAAATCGATTGCATTGCCTGTGCGGCCTGCGTGGATGCCTGTGACGAGGTAATGGACAAGGTCGGTTACTCGAGAGGCCTGGTTCGTTACACCACGGAGAACGCGCTGGAGAAAAAGGAGACCTGGGTCCTGCGTCCACGCCTGATAGTATATGGCGTTATTCTCATGGCGCTGATAGCCGGGTTCGCCTATGCCGTCGGTCACCGCATGCCATTGGTCCTCGATGTGATCCGCGACCGCAATGCGCTCTATCGAATGACCAATCATGGCATGATCGAAAACGTGTATACGCTGAAAATCATGAACATGGACACCGCGGCGCACCGCTACACTCTGGAAGTCGACGGTTTGAGCGGGATACACCTGGATTTGGATACCGACAATATCACCGTCGAATCCGGAGAAGTGGCCACGCTTGCGGCCCGTGTGAGGGTCCCGGAAAATGGCATGACTGAATCCGGCAATACCATTACCCTGACCTTGAGGGCCACAGACCGGCCGGATTTAAAAATCAGCGAGCCGACTCGATTTATCGGCCCGGCGCCACGCCGCTAATTCACGGAAAGCTCATGCCAAATCACATACAGCCCTGGTACCGCCAGTTCTGGCCCTGGTTTCTGATAGCCCTGCCTGCCACGGCCGTGTGCGCCAGCCTGTACACCGTCTACCTGGCCGCCTCCAATCCGCCGGCCCTGGTCGTGGACGACTATGCTCGAATCGGGCTGGCCAACGAGCGCGACTACCGCTTGGACCAGCAGGCCAGGAATCTGGCACTGCATGCCGCGCTTGCCGTGGGCCCGGGGGCTGCGCCTGTGCTGTCAGTCAGTCTATCCGGAATGCTGACCCCCACGCCCGAGTCGCTGGTACTCAAACTCGCGCACCCCACGCTGCCGGAGTTGGACCAGCGAATCGTGCTCCTGGCCACGGGGAACGCATACGCGGGCGTGCTGCCGGCGCGCCAGCCTCGCTACTACGTCCAGCTGGAGCCGGTAGACGGCCAGTGGAGATTATCGGGCGTGATG